>DATMTO010000194.1:0-3177 GCA_035564055.1 Rhodocyclaceae bacterium
GCCGACGTAGGCCAGCAGCAGCGCGACGAAGCCCGCCAGGGTCCAGCGCAGCGCGAGTTGGCCGCGCCAGCCGCGCAAATGGCGGCCGACCAGCAGGGCGGCAAAGATCAGCCACGACAGGATGGCGAAGACGGTCTTGTGATTGAAGGTCAGCGCCTTGCCGAACAGCGCTTCGGAAAAGAAGATGCCGGACAGCAGCGTCAGCGTCAGCAGCACGAAGGCGATGTGGATGAGGCGGAACAGCAGTGCCTCCATCGTCAACAGCGGCGGCAGATTGGCGATGATGCGCGGCAGCCGGCCGCGATGCAGGCTGCGCTCGGCCGCCATCATCAGCAGCGCATGCAGGGCGGCCAGCGTGAACAGGCTGTAGGCCAGCATGGCAATCAGGAAATGGGCGCGGAACAGCGGCGAGTCGGTGTAGATCAGCAGATGTGGGCTGGGAAAGGCCAGCGGCAACAGCACCCCGACTGCGGCCAGGGGCAGGCCCAGCATCTGCAGGCCTTCCATACGCGCATAGAAACTCTCGACCCAATAGAAGGCGAGCGCCAGCCACACCATCAGCGAGATAGCCACGGCGAAGCCGAAGCGCATGTGGCCGCTGCCGAAGATTTCGCCGATTACGCCGAGGCCGTGGCAAACGATGGCGGCAAGCAGCCAGATGCGTTCGGGCGTGCCGAGGTTGCCGGGCGGCTGGCTCAGCGCCGGCCCGCGCCAGCGGGTGCGCCAGAAATGCGCCGCCAGGACCAGGTACAGGGCCGCAGCCAGCAGATGCAGTAGAATTTCAGGCATTGCGCGAGTTTAACGCATTCCCTGCCTTTCCCTTTTTCTGCTTTCCTCCCATTTGTCATGCTGGATAACCTGACTCAAAGGCTGGCCAAGGTCGTCAAGACCATGCGCGGCCAGGCTCGCCTCACTGAAGACAATATCGCCGAGATGCTGCGCGAGGTGCGCATGGCGCTGCTTGAGGCCGATGTCGCCCTGCCCGTGGTCAAGGACCTGATCGCCCGCATCAAGGAAAAAGCACTGGGCCAGGAGGTCGTGGGCTCACTGACCCCAGGCCAGGCGCTGATCGGCGTGGTGCACAAGGAGCTGACCGAGCTCATGGGCGGTACCGCCAGCGCCCTCAACCTTGCCACTCAGCCGCCGGCCATCATCCTCATGGCCGGCCTGCAGGGCGCCGGCAAGACGACCACCACCGCCAAGCTGGGCAAGTGGCTCAAGGAACGCCAGAAGAAAAAGGTGCTGGTGGTTAGCTGCGACGTCTATCGTCCCGCCGCCATTGAGCAGCTGAAGACCGTCGCGGCGCAAGCTGGTGTCGACTTCTTCCCATCCAGCGGCGACCAGAAGCCGGCGGCGATTGCCGCGGCCGCGCTGGACCATGCCAAGCGCCACTACTACGACGTGCTGTTCGTCGACACGGCCGGCCGTCTCGCCATTGACGAAGCCATGATGGCCGAGATCAAGGAGCTGCATGCCCTGGTCAAGCCGATCGAAACCCTGTTCGTGGTTGATGCCATGCTGGGTCAGGATGCGGTGAATACGGCGCGTGCCTTCAATGAAGCATTGCCGCTGACTGGTATCGTGCTGTCGAAGCTCGACGGTGATTCGCGCGGCGGTGCGGCGTTGTCGGTGCGCCATGTCACCGGCAAGCCGCTCAAGTTTGCCGGCGTCGGCGAAAAGCTCGATGGCATCGAGGAGTTCCACCCTGAGCGGATGGCCTCGCGCATCCTCGGCATGGGCGACATTCTCAGCCTGGTCGAAGAAGCCCAGCGCAATGTCGATACCGAAAAGGCCGAGGCGCTGGCCAAGAAGCTCAAGAGCGGCAAGGGTTTCGACCTTAACGACTTCAAGGCGCAGATCGGCCAGATGCGCCAGATGGGTGGCCTGTCCTCCCTGATGGACAAATTGCCGGCACAGCTGTCGCAGGCCGCCGGCCAAGTCGATCAGAATCAGGCCGAGAAGCAGATCCGCCGCACCGAAGGCATTATCAACTCGATGACCCCGGCCGAGCGTGCCAAGCCCGAGCTGATCAAGGCCAGTCGCAAACGCCGCATCGCCGCGGGCGCCGGCGTACCGGTGCAGGAGGTGAATCGCCTGCTGACCCAGTTCGAGCAGATGCAGAAGATGATGAAGCAGTTCTCCAAGGGCGGCATGGCCAAGCTGATGCGCGGCATGCAGGGCATGAAAGGCATGCTCGGCCGCTGAGTCCCAGACGCCGGAAAGCAAAAAAGCCGCTCGATGAGCGGCTTTTTTGTCGGCGGAAACGCCTTACTTCGAGGGCGGCACGTAGCCCTGGGCCTGGTCGGCGCCGTCGCCGAAGAAGTGCTTCTGCACCTGTTCCTGCAGATACTGGCGCGCGCGCGGATCGGCCAGGCTGAGGCGGTTTTCGTTGATCAGCATGGTCTGCTGCTTGAGCCATTGCGCCCAGGCTTCCTTGGAAACGCTTTCCCAGAGCTTCTTGCCCAGCTCGCCCGGCATGGGGGGGAAGTCGAGACCTTCGGCTTCGCGGCCGAGCTTGATGCAATTCACCATACGTGCCATTTCAATGTCCTTTGTGTGCGGCTTGATGGGGCAATTTTACCAGTCCCGCAATTGCCGTATCAGAGGGTCTTGATGAGAACCTTGGACTTGCGCTGATAGTTGTAAAGCTCGCGCCGCTGCGAAGGTAGCGACTCCAGACTTTCCTCGGCGAAGCCGCGTTCGGTGAACCATTGCGCGGTGCGGGTGGTGAGCAGGAAAACGCGCTTCAGCTTCATGCGCTTGGCCTTGGTCTCGATGTGCTTTCTGAGCAGCTCGCCGTACCCTAGGCGCTGGTATTCCGGCATGACAACCAGACAGGCGAGCTCCGCCATCTTGTCCTTGGTGAAGGGGTACAAGGCGGCGCAACCGACGATGACGCCGTCGTGATCCAGCAGCGAGAAGCGGGTGATTTCCATCTCCAGGCGCTCGCGGCCGCGCTTGACCAGGGTGCCGTCGGCTTCGAGCGGGGCGATCAGGGCGAGTACCGAACCCACGTCGTCGATGGTGGCTTCGCGGATCTGCGCCAGCGGTGATTGGGTGATGACTGTGCCGACGCCATCGCGGGTAAAGAACTCCATCAGCATGGCGCCGTCGACGGTACGGTCGAGGAAGTGCACGCGGCCGACGCCGCGGCGTGCGGCGCGCAGGGCACCGGGC
>DATMTO010000195.1:0-5237 GCA_035564055.1 Rhodocyclaceae bacterium
GCGGCTTAGCTAACTGCTGCTTCTGCAGTCCATCCCTGAGCGCTTCCTGCACTGCGCTCAACCCCGTGTCGCCCTCGACCCAGGCCTCGGGCGCTCGGCGCAGATCAAGCGTCAGCGGATAGTCGGGGTTGAGCCCTTCACGCCGCACGTGCAGCGGGCCGGGCGTATGACCGTGATCCCAGAAGCGCGCCAGTCGCCGCGCTTCCGCCTCGTTGGCATTGACCGGAAAGGTGTCGTAGTTGCGGCCGCCGGGATGCGACACGTGATAGGTGCAGCCGCCGATGGCACGGCTGCTCCAGGTATCGACAAGATCGAAGACCAGCGGCGTCTGTACACCGATGGTCGGATGCAGCGCCGAAGGCGGATTCCAGGCACGGTAGCGCACGCCGGCGACGTATTCGCCGCGCACGCCGGTGGGCGTCAGCGGCAGGGGGCGGCCGTTGCAGGTGAGGATGTGACGGTTGTCATTCATGTGACGCACGCGCACCTGCATGCGCTCGACCGAGGAATCGACATAGCGCGCGGTGCCGCCGGCCGATACCTCTTCGCCGAGCACGTGCCAGGGCTCAATGGCCTGGCGCAACTCGATCTCGATGCCGTTGTAGACGACGGTGCCGTAGCGCGGGAAGCGGAATTCAACGAAGGGCGAGAACCACTCGTGCTCGAAGGCGTAGCCGGCGCGCTGGAGGTCGCTGACCACGTCGGCCAGATCGGCGGCGACGAAGTGCGGCAGCATGAATCGGTCATGCAGCTCGGTGCCCCAGCGCACGAGCTTGCCCTCATACGGGCGCTTCCAGAAGCGCGCCACCATGGCGCGCAGCATCAGCATCTGCAGCAGGCTCATGCGCGCATGCGGCGGCATTTCGAAGGCACGGAATTCAACCAGACCGAGGCGACCGGTGGCGCTGTCCGGCGAGTACAGCTTGTCGATGCAGAACTCGGCACGGTGGGTGTTGCCGGACAGATCGACGAGCAGATTGCGCAGCAGGCGGTCCACCAGCCAGGGCTTCATGCTTTCCTCGCCCGGCTTGAGATGCTCGCGCATCTGCTGGAAGGCAATCTCCAGTTCGTACAGGCTTTCGTGGCGTGCCTCGTCCACGCGCGGCGCCTGGCTGGTCGGCCCGATGAACATGCCCGAGAACAGATAGGACAGCGAGGGATGGTTCTGCCAGTAGGTGATCAGGCTCATCAGCACGTCGGGCCGGCGCAGCATGGGCGAGTCGGCCGGCGTCGGGCCGCCCAGCGTGACGTGGTTGCCACCGCCGGTGCCGGTGTGGCGGCCATCGAGCATGAACTTGTCGGTGCCAAGGCGCGACTGCCGCGCTTCTTCGTAAAGCGTCTCGATGTTCTGCACCAGCTCGGGCCAGTTGCGCGCCGGCATGACGTTCACTTCGATCACACCGGGGTCCGGCGTCACCTTGAAATCGCGCAGGCGCGGATCGGACGGTGGCGCATAGCCTTCGATGCGGACCGGCTGCATCAACTCGGCGGCCGTAGCCTCGACTGCGGCCAGCAGCTCGATATAGTCCTCAAGTAGCACCAGTGGCGGCATGAAGATATGCAGCACATCGCTGTCACCGTCGGCGCGCACCTCGGCGCAGAGCGCCGTATGAATGATCTCGCGCGGATCAGAATCTTCGCCCGGCTCGGCGGCCTTGTCGCTTGCCCGCCCCTCGGCAGATGCGGGCAACTCACCTCGCTGAGCAAAGGGATCCGGGGGAAACTCGATCTCGGCGTCCTCGGGCGCAACCCAGGGCAGCGAATTCAGCGGCAGGCGCAGACCCATGGGCGAGTCGCCGCCGACCAGGAAGACATGTTTGCGACGCAGAGGCCAGAGGCTAGAGCGCCAGCCCGGCAAAGGCCCCTGCACTTCGCCCCGGCCTTGTTTGCGCATGCTGCGCGCATGCGGCTTGATCGGCAGAATGTAGCCGACCGCCTCGCCCAGCCCGCGTACCATGGTCTCGGCAATGCGCCTGCGTTCATCGGTGCTGTCCAGCTGCGCGGTCAGGGGATCGAGGTTGTGCGGCCAGCGCGCCTCGGCCTCGACCGCCAGCAAGGCGTCTTCGTAGGCCGGCAATACATAGCGCGAGGACAGGCCCAGCCGCGCCGCCAATGCCTTGAGGAAGGTGCCGGCCAGCGCCGGCGGGTGCCGCTCCTTGCACTCGCCGCGGTCGATCAAGCTGGCATCGCGCCACAACGGCACGCCGTCCTCACGCCAGTAGCAGCCGAGCGCCCAGCGCGGCAAAGGTTCGCCGGGATACCATTTTCCCTGACCGAAATGCAGTAGCGAACCCGGCGCAAATGCCTGTTGCAGACGCTTGATCAGATCGGTCGCCAGCACCTGTTTGCGCGGCGACATGGCGCTGAAGTTCCACTCCGGGCCGTCCATGTCGTCGATCGAAACGAAGGTCGGCTCGCCGCCCTGCGTCAGGCGCACATCGTTCTGCACGAGTTCGCGGTCGACGATGTGGCCGAGATCGAGAATCGCCTGCCACTGCGTGTCACTGTAGGGCTTGGTGACGCGCGGATCTTCATGGATGCGCGTGATGCTCATGGAAAAATCCATGTGCGATTCGCAAACGCCGGTCGCGCCGATCACCGGCGCCGCGGAGGAAGGCGTGGCGGTGCAGGCCAGCGGAATATGGCCCTCGCCGGCAAACAATCCCGAGGTCGGATCAAGGCCGATCCAGCCGGCGCCCGGCACATACACCTCGCACCAGGCATGCAGGTCGGTGAAGTCCTTGTCGGTGCCGGACGGACCGTCGAGCGCCTGGACGTCGGCGACCAGTTGCAGCAGATAGCCGGAGGCAAAGCGCGCGGCCAGACCGAAATGGCGGAAGGCCTGTACCAGCAGCCAGGCCGAGTCGCGGCAGGACCCGCGAGACAATTCCAGCGTCTGCTCCGGCGTCTGCACGCCCGGCTCCATGCGCACGATGTAACCGATATCGGCTTGCGCCAGCGCATTGAGGCCGACCAGGAAATCGACAATGCGCAACTCGGGTCTGAGCACGGTTGCGCCGGCTTTTTCCAGCCAGGCGGCGAACAGCGGGCCGTGCGCATCACGCTCCAGGTAGGGTATCAGCTCGCGCGCCAGTTGCGGCGGATAGGCGAAGGGAAAAAACTCGGCGTACTCCTCGACGAAAAAGTCGAAGGGATTGACCACCGTCATGTCGGCAATCAGATCGACGGTGATGTCGAGGTGGTCAGAGGGTTCCGGGAACACCAGACGCGCCAGCCAGTTGCCATAGGCGTCCTGTTGCCAGTTGATGAAATGGTTCTCGGGGCTGACCGTCAGCGAATAGCTGCTTACCGGCGTGCGCGCATGCGCGGCCGGACGCAGGCGGATCTCGTGCGGCCACAGGCGCACCGGCCGGTCGAAGCGATAGGAGGTGCGATGGTTCAGGGCAACGCGTATGGTCATTCGTTCGCTACCCTCATCAGCGATTTACTGCCAGTCGAAACTCGGCAACTGCGCGAAAGCCTTGCGCAAGCCCTCGCTCCACTGTTCGCGCAGGCCACGCATGTAGTCGTCGCGCTCGTCGAAGCGGCGCGTCTTGGTCACGCGCAGCGAATCGCGCTCGTAGCACAGCAGGTCAATGGGCATGCCGACCGAGAGATTGGAGCGCATGGTCGAGTCGAAGGACACCAGCACGCACTTGGTGGCGTCGTCCATGCTGGTATCGGCTTTGATCACGCGATCGAGAATCGGCTTGCCGTACTTGACCTCGCCGATCTGGAAGTACGGCGTCTCACTCATGGCCTCGATGAAGTTGCCTTCCGAATAGACCATGAACAGGCGCGGGCGCTCCCTGCCGATCTGACCGCCGATGATGAAGTTGGCGCTGCTGTCGACATTGTTCTGCGTCAGATAAGGCGCGTCGTGCTCGCGCACCGAACGCAAGGCCTCGCCGACCAGGTTGGCGACGTCGAACATCGAACTCGCGGTCATGACGCTGGGGCTGCCGTCCTGACGCGAGGCGACCTGTTCGAGATGATTGAGGGTTGCCTGCGTCACCGCCAGATTGCCCGAACACAGCGTGACGATGACGCGCTCGCCCGGCCTCTCGAACACCCGCATCTTCTTGAAGGTGGAAACATTGTCGATTCCGGCATTGGTGCGGGAATCGGAGGCAAACACGATACCGGCGTCAAGCATCGTGGCGGCGCAATAGGTCATCTGGAAAATCTCGGAAAACGGACGGCCTAGCCTAGCCTAAGCCCACACGGAGGGCAATGGGCTCCACTCACTCCGCATCCCCCCAGAAATAGGTGGTGCTGATAGCTTCGCCGAGGGTGCGCAGGCGCAGCAGGCAGCGCGTCAGGTATTCATGTAGCCCTTCGGCCATGATCTCCTCGATACGGCCGAACTTGAGTTCCGAGTAAAGGCGACCGGACAGGCGTTGCAACTCCTCCGAACGCGGCCCGTTGAGGGTGCGGATCTGTGTGTCGATCTCCTCCACACAGGCATGCAGCGAGCGCGGCATGTCGGCACGCAGGATCATCAGTTCGGCCACGCGTCGCGGGGTGATCACGTCGCGATAGACCTTGCGATAAGTCTCGAAACCCGAGACCGAGCGCAACAGCGCACCCCACTGGTAATAATCGGCGGCGCCGCCCACGTCCTGCAGGCTGGGCAACAGAATGTGATATTTCACGTCGAGAATGCGCATGGTGTTGTCGGCGCGCTCAAGGAAGGTACCGAGGCGGATGAAGCGGAAGCCCTCGTCGCGCAGCATGGTGCCGTAAGTGATGCCCCGTGACAGATGCGAGCGCTCCTTGACCCATTCGAAGAATGCCGACACGCCATCCGACGGAATACCCTGCATGGAAATCTTCTTCATCTCCAGCCAGGTGGCGTTCAGCGTTTCCCACATTTCCGAGGTGATGGAGCCGCGCACCGCACGCGCATTCTCGCGCGCCACCTTGAGGCTGGAAAAGATGCTGGCCGGATTGGCCGGGTCCAGCGCCATGAAGTGAATCACATTGGCAGCACTGATTTCCTTGTGCCGTTCGCCGAACTCGAAATGCAGGCCGCTGATGGAGAGCATGGCGCTCCATTCCTGGGACGGCTCCAGCGTGGCCTGCTTGAGCAGCGACATCTTGTAGGTGATGTCGAGCATGCGCGCGGTGTTTTCGGCGCGTTCGATGCTGCGTGCCATCCAGAAAAGGTGGTCGGCCGTACTCGACAGCATCTAGGCCTCCCCGCGTGCGGTCGACGCGGCCGCATTCTCTGCCGC
>DATMTO010000196.1:0-3396 GCA_035564055.1 Rhodocyclaceae bacterium
GTGGGCGCCGAATGCGGAGCGCGTATCGGTAATTGGAGATTTCAATCACTGGGACGGACGCTGCCATCCGCTCGCCAGTCTCGGCGCAAGCGGAGTCTGGGAGCTGTTTGTGCCGGAGTTACCGGCCGGTACTCTGTACAAGTTCGAGCTGCGTCTGCGCGGCAGCGAAGTGGTGAAAGTGAAGGCCGATCCGTATGCGCGCGCCTTCGAAAAGCGCCCCGCCACCGCTGCCCGCGTAGTCGCGCCTGCGGCCTACGCCTGGCAGGATGCGGCGTGGCTGCAACGCCGCGCCGGGACCGACTGGCTGCACGCGCCGATGTCGATCTACGAAGTACATCCCGGCTCGTGGATGCGCCATCCGGATGGCAGCTTTTACAACTATCGTGACCTGGCTGACAAACTGGTGCCCTATCTGCAGCAGCAATCCTTCACGCACGTCGAACTGCTGCCGATCATGGAGCATCCGCTCGACGAGTCGTGGGGCTACCAGTGCACCGGCTTCTTCGCGCCGAGTTCACGCTTCGGTACGCCGGACGATTTCCGCTATTTTGTCGACGCCTGCCATCAGGCCAATATCGGCGTCATCCTCGACTGGGTGCCCGGGCATTTTCCCGCCGACGACTGGGCGCTCGCGCACTTCGACGGCAGCGCCCTGTACGAGCACGAAGATCCGCAGCAGAAGATGCACCCCGACTGGGGCACCCACGTCTTCAACTATGCGCGCAACGAGGTGCGCAGCTTCCTGCTGTCCAGTGCGCACTGGTGGTTGTCCGAGTTTCACATCGATGGCCTGCGCGTCGACGCTGTCGCCTCGATGCTCTATCTCGATTACTCGCGCAAGGCCGGCGAGTGGCGACCCAACCAGTACGGCGGCCGCGAAAACCTGGATGCCATCGCCTTCCTGCGCGAAATGAACGAGATGGTGCATCGCGAATTCCCCGGTGCGCTGACCATCGCCGAAGAGTCCACCGCCTGGCCACAGGTGTCGCGTCCGGTCTATGTCGGCGGTCTCGGCTTCTCGATGAAGTGGAACATGGGCTGGATGAACGACACCCTTGACTACTTCCGCAACGATCCGATCCATCGCCGCTACCATCACGACCGCCTGACCTTCGGCCAGCTCTACGCCTACTCCGAAAATTTCGTACTGCCGCTGTCCCACGACGAGGTTGTCCACGGCAAGGGCTCGTTGCTGGGCAAGATGCCGGGCGACGAATGGCAGCGCTTTGCCAATCTGCGCCTGCTGCTCGCCTACCAGATGACCACGCCGGGCAAGAAGCTCAACTTCATGGGCAACGAGATCGGTCAGGGTGATGAGTGGCGCGATCGTAGCGAACTGCCCTGGTGGCTGCTGCAGTATCCGCTGCACCAGGGCATGCAGCGCATGACGGCCGATCTGAACCGGCTCTATCGAGACATTCCCGCGTTGCACGAACTCGACTTCTACGGCGAGGGCTTCGGCTGGATCGACTGCCACGACGCCGACCAGTCGGTGCTCGTGTGGCAGCGCCGTGCGCGCGACGGCAGCAATGTCGTGGTGGCCGCCAACTTCACCCCGGTGTTGCGCAGCAACTATCGCATCGGCGTGCCGCAGGCGGGGGACTGGCGCGAGATCTTCAATAGCGATTCGGCTCATTATGGCGGCAGCAATGTCGGCAACGGCGCCGGCCTGCATGCCGAGCCGGCACGCTGGATGAGTCAGCCGGCGGGCTTGACGCTGGCGTTGCCCCCTCTGGCGCTGATCATTCTGCAGGCTTGCTGAAAGCGCCACGCAGATCAACTCGGGTCTGCGTTAAAACACGTCGAACATTTCAGCGTGACCGAGTAGAAGTGCTCTGGCTAGCGCAGGAACTTTCTAGGGCATTCGATGTCCAGTGCTCGCTCGTCTGAGCGCGCACTGATGCACCGTCCGAAAAACACTCAAAGAAAGCCACCGACCGTGAAGACCAACCTGCCCGTCACGCAGACCGAACGATTCCTTGAACCCGGCAAGCCGATCGTTACCAAGACCGATCTCAAGGGCCGCATCACCTACGCCAACGAGTCGTTCGTCACCATCAGCGGCTTCACCCACGAAGAGCTGATCGGCGCCAGCCACAATATCGTCCGCCATCCCGATATGCCGCCGGCGGCCTTCGCCGACCTGTGGGCCACCATCAAGGCCGGTGAGCCGTGGCGCGGCATGGTCAAGAACCGCGCCAAGAACGGCGACTTCTACTGGGTCGAGGCTTTCGTCACGCCGCTGACCGAACATGGCCGCCCGATTGGCTACATGTCGGTGCGCAGCATTCCGGACAAGGCCGAGGTGCAGCGCGCCGAGCAGTTGTACAAGGATGTTCGCGAAGGTCGCAAGACCTGTCCGGCGACGCCGCGCCTCAAGTCGGTCAGCCGCGTGTCGAAGTACGTGTGGGCGTCGAACGCGATCCTGCTGCCGACCCTGATCGGCTCGGCCTTGTTGAGTGGACCCGCCGCCTGGGTCATGCTGGGCGGCAGCTGTCTTGGCCTGCTTGGCATCGGCTGGTGGCTGCAGAAGTCGCTGATCCTGCCGCTGCTGGAATTGCAGCGCGATCTGGCTTCGATCGACGAGGGGCAGCTGAGTCGCCGCATCGTCCCGCGTGGCGGCCTGCTCGACGTGCTCTTCATGCAACTGGAGGGCATGCGCATCCATCAGCGCGCCATGTTTGCCGATGTGCTGCTGGCCGCGCGCGAGGTGGCTAGCCGCAGCCAGGAACTGCAGAGCGCCATCGACCAGCTCACCGAGACCTCTGGCAATCAGAGCGAGCGCGTCATGCAGGTCGCCGCCGCAATGGAGGAGATGAGCGTTTCGGTCAACGAAATTTCCAGCAACACCGCCCAAAGCCTGGAGGCCAGCGAGGCGACTGATGCCGCCGCCATTGCCAGCCAGGCCGCCATGCATCAGAGCACCGCCAGCGTCGAGGGTGTGGTCGATACGGTCAATCGGGCGCAAGGCACAATCGCCGACATGAATGCCTCGATCGGACATATCGGCGAGTTTGCCAAGCTGATCAAGGAAATTGCGGATCAGACCAATCTGCTGGCGCTCAATGCCGCCATCGAGGCGGCGCGCGCCGGCGAAACCGGGCGCGGCTTCGCGGTGGTGGCCGATGAAGTGCGCAAGCTGGCCGAGCGTACCGCTCAGGCCACCGCCGACATCACCCTGTCGGTGCAGCAGGTGGAAGCGCGCGCGCAGGATGCGGTCGCCGGCATGGAGGCCGCCACAGCGGCTGTGGCCAGCGGTACCGAATCGATCAGCGGCACGGCCGAAAGCATGGCCCGCATCTCGCAGGCCAGTCAGCAGGCAACGGCACTGGCGCACGACGTGCGCCGCATGCTGGCGCAACAGTCGGACGCATCCCACGATGTTGCCGTGAGCAT
>DATMTO010000197.1:0-5301 GCA_035564055.1 Rhodocyclaceae bacterium
CTGGTGGAAGGGGCACTGGCGGGGGTGTATGTCATCCAGCAGGGCTACTTCCGTTACGTCAATCCGAAGTTCGCGACCATGTTCGGCTATGCGGTACCTGACGAAATCATCAATCGGGTACCGGTCGCCGATCTGGTGGCAGCCCACGACCGGGCGCGCGTCTGCGAGAACGTGCGCCAGCGCGCCGAAGGGCTGGTCAAGGAGATGCGCTATCGTTTCACCGCGCTGCGCCGTGACGGCTCGACCATGCATGTTGAAGTGCATGGCTCCACCGGCGACTACGCCGGTGCGCCGGCGGTGATCGGCACCCTCGTGGACGTGTCCGAGCAGGTGCGTCTGGAGGCGCGCTTGCGTGTGCGCGAGAGCAAGATCGAGGCGCTGTTCAACGGCAACATCATCGGCATGCTGTGCTGGGACGGCCAGGGACGCATTCGCGACGCCAACCAGGCCTTCTTCGACATGCTCGGCCTGACGCGGGCGGCGCTGGGGCCGGACGGCCTGGCGTGGCAGCACATCACGCCCGATCACTATCTTGAGGCCTGTCGCGCGCATATCGATGAAATCCTGCGTACCGGGCGCGGCACGGCGATGCAGAAGGAGTTCAGGCATCGCGACGGGCATCTGGTTCCTGCGCTGGTCAACGGCGTACGAGTTGACGATGCCGAGGCCGGCGGCATTTCCTTTGTACTTAATCTGAGCGGCATGCGCGATGTGGAGAAAGAACGCCACATGCTGGCGACCATCATCGATCAGGCGCCGGTGATCATGTTCGTGCAGGATGCCGAAGGACGTTTCATCTATGTGAACAAGGCAGGGCGTCTGCGGCCTTCGGGCGAAGAGATCGATCTGGTCGGCAAGGACGAGTTTTTCCTCATGTCGCCGGAATCGGCGCAGCGTGTGGCGGCCGATCGTGCGCGCATTCTTGCCAGCGGTGGCGTGCATCAGTTCGAGGAGGCGGTGACCTTCAACGGCGCTACGGATCCGATCCATTTCCGCACCACCAAGTGGCCCATGCAGGACGCCGGCGGGCGCACCATCGGTCTGGCCGGCGTGGTGGTGGAAATCACCGAACAGAAAAAGACTGAAGCCGAATTGGCGACACTGGGTAATCTGGTCAGCTCGGTGTTCGAGTACATGCCCATGCTGGCCATGCTCAAGGATGTATCGGGGCGCATCATTTCCTGCAACCGCATGTTCTGCAGCGTGCACGGGGTGACGCCGGAACAGGCGGTCGGACGTCAGCTGTGGGAGGTGGTGCCGCAACTGAGCGAGGAGGCAGTGCGGCTTGGCGACGAATACGTGCTGCAGACCGGCAAGCCCTACGTCAAGGAGGGCTTGCTGCGCATCGGCGGGCAGGACATGCCCTTCCTGCTCAACCTGTTTCCGGTGCGCGATGTGCATGGCAGCATCTGCGCCCTGTGCGGGCTGGTGCAGAATCTTTCCGATGCGAAGCGGGCGCAGGCCGAGCGCGTGGCGCGCGAGAAGGCTGAGTTCGAGTCGCTGCATGATTCGTTGACCGGCCTGCCCAATCGCCGCCAGCTGCTGGAGCGGCTGACGCGAATTCGCCACGAAGCGCAGCAGGAGGGACGGCGCTTTATCGTCTGCTTCATCGACCTCGACCGCTTCAAGGAGATCAACGACATACTCGGCCATGCCGCCGGCGATGAGCTGCTGCAGGTGCTGGCGCGCCGCATGTCGTGCTGCATCCGCGATTCGGATGTGCTGGCGCGCATCGGCGGCGACGAGTTCGTGGCCGTGCTCTGCGACGATCCTGATGCGCTGGAGTTGCAGCGCGTGATTGAGCGCTTCGAGTCGGTGGTGTCGGAGCGGGTGGTGCTGAAGCGCGCCGACATCCGCATCTCATGCAGTATCGGCCATGCCGTCTATCCCCACGACGGCACCGAGATCGACGAGTTGCTGGCGCATTCCGACGCGCACATGTACAGGCGCAAGGAAAGCAGTCGCAGTCTTTCGCTGATCGAGATTCCCGATCCCAAGGACTGAGGCGCGGCGGCGCGTTCGCTTGAGCGTGTGCCGGGATGGGATAATGCCGGGATCGCTAAACCCGGTATGCAAGATGAACCCCGAAGTTCGACTCACGCAGTTGTCCCACGGCGGCGGCTGCGGCTGCAAGATCGCGCCGGCCGTACTGGCCGACATGCTGAAAACCCTGCCGCAGACGCAGCTCTTTCCCGACCTGCTGGTCGGCCACGAGACGGCCGACGATGCGGCCGTGTATCGCCTCAACGACGAGCAGGCCATTGTGGCGACGACGGATTTCTTCATGCCCATCGTCGACGACCCCTTCGACTTCGGCCGCATTGCCGCGACCAACGCGATCTCCGACATCTACGCCATGGGCGGCAAACCCATCCTGGCGCTGGCGATTGTCGGCATGCCGGTAAACACGCTGCCGATCGAAGCGATCCAGAAGATCATGGAAGGTGGCGCCAGCGTCTGTGCGGCGGCCGGCATTCCGCTCGCGGGCGGGCACAGCATCGATGCGCCGGAACCGATCTACGGCCTGGTGGCGCTGGGCATCGTGCATCCTCAGCGCGTGAAGAAGAACAGCGCGGCGCGCGCTGGTGACGTGCTGATTCTCGGCAAGCCGCTGGGGGTTGGCGTACTCGGCAGCAGCATGAAGGCCGGCAAGCTGGACGCCGAGGGCTACCGTCAGCTGATCGATACCACCACGCAGCTCAATACCGTCGGCACCGCACTCGGCGCGCTCGACGCGGTGCATGCTTTGACCGACGTTACCGGCTTCGGCCTGCTCGGGCATCTGCTTGAAATCTGCCGCGGTTCGGGACTGACGGCGCGTGTCGAGGCCAGGCGCCTGCCGCTGCTGCCGGCGGCGATTGAATTCGCCAAGCAAGGCATCGGCCCCGGCGCGATTGCGCGCAATCTGGCTAGCTTCGGCGATGCTGTTGCCTTTGACTCGGCGGTGCCCGAGTGGCAGCAGCGCATCATGGCCGACGCACAAACCAGCGGCGGCCTGCTTGCGGCGGTGGCGCCCGAGTGTGTGGACGAGGTGCTGGCATTGTTTCGCCGTGAAGGCTTTGCCGCTGCCTGCGTGGTGGGCGCGCTGGAGAAGGGTGCGGCGCGCATCAAGGTCGCGGCCTAGTCCCGGTCTTTTCGGTGTTGGAGACGGCCTTTCCGGTTTCCAAAAAACAAACGCGGCGTGAAGCCGCGTTTGTTTTTTGGGGTGTGTAGCCTTGCTTAGGCGTGCTTACGCTTGGCGGCAGCCAGGCCGGCGATAGCCAGACCGAGCAGGGCGAGCGAACCCGGTTCGGGGACGTCGTTGGAGCCGAAGCGGACATTGTCGATCATCAGATAGTCGCCGCTGATGCCGTTGATGACGATGTAGTTGAATGCGCTGCTGGAAACGAAACCGTTGAAGGCATACGGGTCACCGAGGATAGCGGTGGCGCTGTCGCCGTTCGAGAAGCCCACTTGCACACTACCCGAGCGCGAGAAGATGCTCGACAGGTCGAAGGCCAGTGCGGTGATGGCGCTATCGAAGGTGATGGTGAGTGCCTGGCTGTATTCGGCATGCAGCTGATTGCCGGTGCCGCGATCATAGAGGCTGGGGCTGAATGCCGGCGCGACGATGGCTTCGTAGTGGTTACCGCCGGCGACCGAGAAGGTGGCGCCGTTGAGCGAGAAGCCGCTACTGCTGTTGGTATTCCACAGCGAGCTGCCTGCGGCATTGAGACCCACAAAGCTGTTGCCGCTGAAGTCGACGGTGGTGTTGGTGCTGGCAGCGCTATTGAAAGCCGCGAGCGTGCTGTAAGTGGTGATCGTGGCGGTCGCCGGGGTTGCGATTGCAAGCGAGGCAATGGCAAGCAGCGAGGCAGCGAGGCCCTTGAAAGTGTGGTTCATGTTCATCCCTGAGTTTTATTGTTAAGCGCTTTGGAGCGCGCACGTCTCACAGCAAGCCCTATGCCACTTTGAAATAGGCATTAAATTTCAGTTGGCTAAGTTCGCAGGCCGCTTTTTTGTAGATCAACAAGTAAAGATTTTCGACATCTTCGGTGATCGCCAGACATCCATCGACGTCGTCGCAAGGTCACGGTATGGCCCAACTGGGACGCAGAATCCGGCTTTTTATTGTCAACAAAAATGAGACAGTAAAACGCATTGAATATTATTTATCGTTTCAGTTGGTGACAGTAAAGTTCGCTCCATCGGTTGCAGGCAACAACGCAAACCTGAGCCGAGGCAACCACGAACTTCTACTTCTCGATCTGAAAGGCAAACCTCATGAACAAGCAAACCATCCTCATCATCGGCGCAGCCGGCAACAACGGCGTGGCTACCCTGGAAGCGCTGGCCCGTAAGCAGGACGCCAATGTGACCGTCCGTGTCGGCGTGCGCAGCGAAGCCAAGGCCGCCGATCTGCGCGCCAAGTTTCCGAACGTCGAAACCGCCATCCTTGATCTGGACAAGCCCGAAACCCTGCCGGCCGCATTTGTCGGCGTGGACAAGCTGTTCCTGATCCTCGGCAATGTCGAACAGCGCGAAGCACATGCCAAGGCCGCCATCGACGCCGCCAAGGCATCCGGCTCGGTCAGGCATGTGGTGTTCTACTCGGTGGTCGGCGCCGAATACGAAGCCATCCTGTTTGCCCGTCAGTTCCGCGCCGGTGAGAAGTATCTCGAGGCGTCCGGTCTGGCCTGGACCCATCTGCGTACCATCTTCTTCCAGGACAACCTGGTCGGCTGGGCTGACGGCATCAAGCAGGGCAGCTTCTACTTCGGCATCGGCGAAGGCCGCTTTGCGCCGCTGAACGTGGCCGATATCGGCGAGATCGCTGCCAACATCCTCACCACCGCCGGCCACGAAAACAAGGCCTACAACGTGACCGGGCCGGAGCTGGTCTCGGGCAAGGACTTTGCCGACATCTTCAGCAAGGTGACCGGCAAGGCGGTGCATTATGTTTCGCCGGACAACGCCACCACCCTGGCCTCGCTCACGGGTTCCGGCTGGCCGGAGTGGCAGGCCAAGGGTCTGGTCGAGCTGTTCAATCTGTTCGGCGACAACCTGGCCGCCGTGGTGTCGCCCGACGGTGAAAAGCTGCTCGGTCGCCCGCTGACCCGCCTTGATCAGTACGTTGCAGCCAACAAGGCCGCTTTCGTCTGATGACGTGGGGCGGGGCACACAATGCCCCGTCCCTGGTCGCATCCTTTTAGGCTTCGACTATCCGGGCGATAGGTAGATACTCCGGTGATTTGTAGAAAAATAGTTTGACATTAAATAGCGTGCTATTTAATATTCGGCCATGGCTACGAAACAAACCCC
>DATMTO010000198.1:0-9865 GCA_035564055.1 Rhodocyclaceae bacterium
GGCCGGGCGGGGACGGCATCAAGCTGCCTTTTTGAGTTGTTTGCGGTGCAGGAAATCGACCACCGCGGCGCGATACTTGGCGAACTCGGGCTTCTCGACCAGGTCGAGACGATCGCGCGGCCACGGCAGATCGACATCAACGACCTGACCGATGGTGGCGGCCGGGCCGTTGGTCATCATGACGATGCGGTCGGACAGCAGCACGGCCTCATCGACATCGTGCGTCACCATAACGACAGTGGCGCCGGTCTCGGACATCACACGCATCAATTCGTCCTGCAGGCTGGCGCGGGTCAACGCATCGAGCGCGCCGAAGGGCTCGTCCATGAGCAGGATCTTGGGCTCCATGGCGAAGGCCCGCGCAATACCGACGCGCTGCTTCATGCCGCCGGAGACCTCATGCGGATACTTGTCCATGGCGTGATCCATGCGCACCATCTTCAGGGCGTCGGTAGTACGCTTCTTAAGCTTGTCCTTGCCTTCCTTCTGGCCGAACACGCGCTCGACCGCGAGGTAGACATTCTCGAAGCAGGTCAACCAGGGCAGCAGCGAGTGATTCTGGAACACTACGGCACGCTCCGGCCCGGGACCAGCAATCTCGCGTCCGTCACAGATCAGCGCTCCCGAGGTCGGCAGCGTCAGACCCGCAATGAGATTAAGCAGCGTGGACTTACCGCAACCGGAGTGACCGATCAGCGAAACCACTTCGCCTTCCTTGATCTCCAGATTGATGTCGCGCAGCGCGACGAACTTGCCGTTCTTGGTATCGAAGGTCTGACCGACATCTTCGATCTGCACAATGGGTTTGCTCATTTGAATTCTCCCGAAGGGACCAATCAGTAAGGGGATCCAAGGGGGCTGAGCCCCCTTGCGTCTTAACCTGGAATCATCGTGTCTCGTAACTAAAGCGCTTGGCGAGTCGGATCAGCATCTGCTCAAGCAAGAGCCCCACAAGGCCGATCACAAAGATAGCGATGATGATGTGCTCGACCTTGAGGTTGTTCCACTCGTCCCACACCCAGAAACCGATGCCCACGCCGCCGGTCAGCATTTCTGCAGCCACGATCACCAACCAGGCCGTACCGATGGAAAGACGAATACCGGTCAGCATGTAGGGGAGGACGGCCGGGAAGAGAATCTTGGTGACGACCTTCATCTCGGAGAGATTCAGCACGCGGGCGACGTTGATGTAGTCAGTCGGTACGCGGCGCACGCCTTCGGCGGTATTCAGGATCATCGGCCAGATCGAGCAGATGAAGATGGTCCAGGTCGCGGCCGGATCAGCCTTCTTGAACACCAGCAGGCCGATCGGCAGCCAGGCCAGCGGCGACACCGGGCGCAACAGGCTGATGATGGGGTCGAGCATGCTGCTCATGAACTTGAAACGGCCGAGCATGAAGCCGAGCGGAATACCGACTGCAGCGGCGAAGCCGAAACCGATGCCGACGCGCTTGAGCGAGGACAGGATGTTCCAGCCGATACCCTGATCGTTCGGGCCGTTGCTGTAGAACGGGTCGGAGAACAGCTCGACCGCCGCCTTCCATGTCACGCCAGGCGTCGGGATGCTACCGCCCTTGATGGAAACCAGCTCCCAGATGCCGACCAGCAACGCAAAGCCGAACAGGGGCGGAATGACGGCCTTGAGGAAGGCGCGAACAAGCTCGGCCGACTTGTCGGCCGGGCGCGGCGGCGAAGCGGATGCCACCAGCTCGACGGGCTTGGTTGCCGGCGCGGTGATTTCTTCTGTCTTGGTTTCCATGGTCAATGCACTCATGTCGGTCTCCGGATACATCTATTTGCTTTCGGCGAAGGCTCCGAAGTAGCGAGCCTTCGCCGCAGGAACTACAACTACGCGTGAATCTTGAAAGAGGCGGCGTACTTCTTCGGATCCTTGCCGTCCCACACCACGCCATCGATCAGCTTGCTAGTGCGCATATCGCTCTTCGGCAGCGGCACACCGGCTGCGGAGGCGGCTTGCTTGTAGATGTCGACACGGTTGATTGCCTTGGCCACGCCAAGATAATCGGGATCGCCCTTCAGCAAACCCCAACGCTTGTGCTGCGTCAGGAACCACATGCCATCGGACAGATAGGGGAAATTCACCGCGCCGTCGTTGTAGAACTTCATGGCGTTCTTGTCGTCCCAGGTCTTACCGATGCCGTTGTCATAGCGGCCGAGCATGCGTGCGACGATGACATCGGAGTCAGTATTGATGTAAGACTTTTGCGCCACGGTGTCGGCGGTTTTCTGCTTGTTGCTGATCGAGGCATCAATCCAGCGACCGGCTTCGAGTACAGCGGCGGTCATGGCACGCGCAGTATTCGGATACTTGCTCACCCATTCGGCCGAGGTGCCAAGCACCTTTTCCGGATGATCGGTCCAGATATCCTGCGAAGTGACTGCGGTAAAGCCGATACCATCGATGATGGCGCGATTGTTCCAGGGCTCGCCGACACAGAAACCGTCCATATTGCCGACGCGCATATTGGCGACCATCTGCGGAGGCGGCACGACGATGTTCTTGACGTCCTTGAACGGATCGATGCCGTTGGCCGCAAGCCAGTAGTACAACCACATGGCATGGGTGCCGGTTGGGAAAGTCTGGGCGAAGGTGTATTCGCGCTCCTTCTTAGCGACCAGCTTGGCGAGGCTAGCGCCATCGCTAACGCCCTTGTCGTGCAGCGTCTTGGCGAGGGTGATGGCCTGGCCGTTGTTGTTCAGCGCCATCAGTACGTTCATGTCCTTTTTCGGGCCGCCGATGCCGAGATGCACACCGTAGACCAGGCCGTAGAGCACATGCGCAGCATCCAGCTCGCCGTTCACCAGCTTGTCGCGCACGGCAGCCCAGGACGCCTCTTTCGATGGGATGATCTTGATGCCGTACTTCTCATCGAACTTCATGATGTTGGCCATGACGACGGAAGAGCAGTCGGTCAGCGGAATAAAGCCGATCCGCACCTCTTTCTTTTCCGGCGCATCCGAACCGGCGGCCCATGCGGCCGAGCGCACACCGGGCGGCACCAGGCTCATGAGGCTGACGCCGGCGCCGGCCATGGCGGTCGTCTTGATGAAGTCGCGACGTGTAAGGCCCTGCTTCTTGTCTTCCATCGTTTTCTCTCCGTTAAACCCTTCAGGCAAAAAAAAGCGGCGTCACAGAAACCTCGCCCGCAAAGGGAGGAAGTTCCTGGACGCCGTTGTCCGCTGATCGCTCGAATCGCCATTGACCCGAGATGACTACCCTTCAGCAAGCCCCATGCCACCTCGGGCAGATTTCGTGGAAAGGCTTGTTACGACAGGAAACGATGCCTATCAAAATGCAGCGCTTGTAGGCTGCGTTTCGAATCGATATATGCAACAGGACGGTGCATGCGCACCGGAATGGGGACGCGGTTGATGGAAACTCAGAGCAGGATCTTGGCCATGGCCAGCACGTCGCTGGCCACGTCGATCAGCGACTGGCCACGATCCATCGCAAGCTTGCGCAAGGCGTTATAGGCCGCGTCCTCGTCCATACCACGCGCCTTCATGAGCACGCCCTTGGCGCGATCGACGGTGATGCGATCGGTGAGCTTGCGCGTGGCTTCGTCACGTTCGCGCCGCAGCTCGCGATATTCCTCGAAGCGCGCCATGGCGACTTCGACCAGGGGCTGGATTCGATCAGCCTTGAGGCCGTCGACGACATAGGCCGACACCCCGGCCCGCATGGCCTCACGGATCACCTTGCTGTCGCGTTCGCGGGCGAACATCAGCACCGGACGTGGCATGTCGCGCCCCAGCAAGGCGAGGTGTTCCAAAGTATCGCGCGAAGGGGAATCGGTCTGGATCAGAATGACATCGGGGCGCAGACGCTGCACCCGGTCGGACAGGTCCAGCGTATCGGGCACTAGCGCCGCAACCTGATAACCAGCACCCGCCAGTCCGGCACAGATTTCCGCCGCCCGTCCCTCCGACTCGTCGATCACCAGTACGCTGAGCATCTTCTGCCCGGGGTTTGAAGAAGAAATGGTCATACCGTAAAACACGCAAATTACATGCCGGTTTTCCCGCCTGTCTTTGCGGAGGGCTACTCAGCGTCGCGACATTCGACGATTAGCAGGGAAATATCATCGGCGGGGGCTTCGTCAGCCAGCTGCAGGCGCAAGCCGGCACGCACGTGAGTAAGCAGATCGACGCCGGCCGGGCGCGCTTCGAGCAGGGCCGCAAAGCGCTCCGCGCCGAACGGCTCGCCGGTATGCGTTGGGCTTTCGAGCAGACCGTCGGAACAGACCACGAAGCAATCGCCAGACTGCCAATGCACGCGGCTCAGGCTCAATAGCTCGGCATCCGTATCTACGATGCCGAGCGACAGGTGATTGGAAATGAAGCGTTGCTTGATCCGGCCATCGGCACCTAGCCAGAACAGCATGGGAATGCCGCCGACCCAGATGTCGGCCTGCTGTGTACGCTGATCGAGACAGAGCATAGCCGCCGCGACAAAGCGGCCGCGTGGCAGTGTCGCCACCAACTGACGATTGATCTCGTCAATCAGTTGCGGCAGGTCG
Organism: Rhodocyclaceae bacterium; assembly: GCA_035564055.1. Lineage (GTDB taxonomy): Bacteria > Pseudomonadota > Gammaproteobacteria > Burkholderiales > Rhodocyclaceae. The sequence continues at coordinate 4,542 of DATMTO010000198.1, forward strand.
GGTGGCGCCGCGCCTTCGATCAGGCTGTAGAACATGCTCAGCACGGGCATCACGCTGATCGCAGGCGCGAGGCCGTGGCCGCAACCGTCGGCCAGCATGGCAAACAGGCGGCCATCGCCAGCCCGCGCGGCGGCGACAATGTCCCCGCTGAAATCCTGTGCCGGCAGCACCCAGTGCTGAATGCACTTATCCGCTAGGCCAGGGCGGGCCGTCTGCCGCTCGACGATCTCACGCGCCAGCGCGTGCTCGCGCTCCTGATGTTCGCGGTAGGCCTCGACGCGCCGTTGCAGCTCGACCATGCGGCAGAGCGAGCGTAACTTGGCGTCGAGCACGATGAAGTTGATCGGCTTGGACATGAAGTCGTCACCGCCGGCCTCCAGCCCGTCGATCAGATTGTCGTTGCGATCGAGCGCGGAAATGAAGATGATCGGCACCCAGCGCTCGCCCGACAATTCACGGATGCGGCGGGTTGCTTCGTAGCCATTGACCTGCGGCATCATCACATCCATGAGAATCACGTCCGGACGCTCGCGCACGAAGGTGGTCAGCGCCTCGTCGCCGTCGGCCGCGCCGAGAAACTCGTAGCCGAGCCGCTCGAGAAAGACCTTGAGGATCTGGCGATTGACGGCGGTATCGTCGACCACCATGACCTTAAGCTTGAGGGCGGCGGCTTGTGCCGCGAAGTCTGGCAAGGTCTGGTTCATGGCGTTCTTCCGGGTTCCCAGGTGGGTGGAAACCGTGGCGACCACCACGTTGCCACACCCCTGGTATTCCAGTTTGCTAAAGCACAGTTCACGTGCCACGGCGATGCCGCGCCCGTTCGGATCATAGGCCCGCTCGGGGGCGATGGAGAGGTAGTCCTGCCAGTCGAAGCCATTGCCGCAATCGCTGATGACAAAGCTCAGCGCGTCGGGATCGCGCTGCACTTCGACGCGCACCTTATGCCCGGCCCACTCAGGCAAGGCCAGACGCCGCAGAATCTCATCTTCCCAGCCACCGCTCATATGCAGCGCCGCCTTTTCCGCGTAGCTGATGTTCAGATTGCCGTGTTCGATGGCGTTGATGAAGAGCTCCCCCAGCCCCATGGTGGCAAGCTCGGGCTCCGGGCAGCGCCGGCCGAGCCGACGCGCCAACTGGCGCGCCTCATGCAGGGTGCGGAACTCGAAGACGGTGCCGGCAACGACATCATCGTCATCCGGCTCCCCGGGAAATGCCAGGCGACTCAGGGCTGCGCTGACGATGGCCAGCAACTCGCGCTCGGAATACGGCTTGTGCAGATAGTAGTACGCACCCGCCTCGACACCATCGCTGACCAGCGCGGGATTGCCGGCGGCCGTCTGCATGACAACCGGTGTCTGACGAAAGCGGCTGTCGGCCTTGATATTGCGCAGAAACTCGATGCCGTCCATGCCGGGCATCTCCTGATCCAGCAGGATCAGGTCGTAGTGCGGGCAGTCTTCCTCTTGGAGATGCCGCCACGCCACCGGCGCCGAATCGAAGCAGCGCAGGCGAAAGGCTGAATCATCCAGACTCGTGGAAACCAGATCAAGACTGGCACGGTCGTGCGTCACAACCAGCACGTAGGCGGCGCGCATCGACATCATGCCCACCTCGCGTGGTCAAAAAGCCCCCTGCACGCCTGGCCAATTAGCCAAGGCCAGGTAAAGGTCTGCGCACTAAGCATGGCGTACGACGTTAAAGTCCCGCGCTGCGCAGCGCATAGGAAGCCATCGCCTCCAACATTTCCGGCGCCTCGCCGAGCGAAGGCACCATGCGCACGCGCAAGCCAGGATGCGCCTCCATCGCCTCCTCGGCCAGACGCGGCAGATCTTCGCGAACATGGCTACCGGCCGAAATAAACACCGGCACGATAATGACTTCGTCCAAGCCGGCATCGGCCAGGCTCGCAATCGCCGCCGGCAAACTTGGCTCCATCAGTTCAAGGAAGCCCAGCTCCACCCGCGCACCGGGTTGCAGGCGCTCCACCTCGCGCTTAAGTAGTTGAAATGGCTCGGCCCATGCTGCATTCCGCGATCCATGCCCAAATAGAACGATTCCCCGGCTCATAAGCTCTCCGTCATTGCGTTTTCGCCACGATACCGTGCTTTGAGGCGGAATAGCCAGCCTCAGGCTCAAAGACGACAAGGTATTGACACACATAAGAAAACCCCATATCATGGCGGGCTCTTTGCTGTACTTTCTTAAACGGAGTTCCCTATGTATGCGGTCATAAAAACCGGCGGCAAGCAGTATCGCGTCGCAGCCGGCCAAAAAATTAAGGTAGAACAGATACCTGCAGACGTGGGCGCGGAAATCACCCTGGACCAGGTTCTCATGGTCGGCGAGGGTGACTCGGTCAAGATCGGTGCCCCGCTGGTTGCGGGCGCTACGGTCAAGGCCAAGGTTATCGCCCAAGGTCGTCACGACAAGGTCAAGATCTTCAAGATGCGCCGTCGTAAGCACTATCAGAAGCATCAAGGCCATCGCCAGAACTACACCGAAATCGAAATCGGCGCGATCGCCGGTTAACAGGAGTCAAGCACCATGGCACACAAAAAGGCAGGCGGCAGTTCGCGTAACGGCCGCGACTCAGAATCGAAGCGACTCGGCGTAAAGGCTTTCGGTGGTCAGCTGGTTCCGGCCGGCAGCATCATCGTCCGTCAGCGCGGCACCCGTTTCCACGCCGGTGACGGCGTCGGCATGGGCGTGGATCACACCCTGTTCGCCAAGGTCGAAGGCACTGTTCAGTTCGTCGTCAAAGGCGCTGAACAACGCAAGACCGTGATCATCGTTCCCGCTGCCGCCTAATCGGCAGCCGTACCTACTGCTTAGTCCAGTACCGGTACATCGCAAAAGCCCTATCCTTGCGGGTAGGGCTTTTGTGTTTCTAGCCTCAGTAAATTCACCCAAGACATCATGAAATTCTTTGACGAAGCGAAAATTGAAGTGGTCGCCGGCGACGGCGGCAACGGCGCTGCCACGTTTCGTCGCGAGAAGTTCATCCCCTTTGGCGGACCCGATGGCGGCGACGGCGGTCGCGGCGGCAGCATTTACGCCGTCGCCGACCGCAATATCAATACGCTGATCGACTATCGTTACACGCGCCACTTTCGCGCCCAGCGCGGCGAGAACGGCCGCGGCGCCGACTGCTACGGCAAGGGTGGCGAAGACATGGATCTGCGCGTCCCGGTTGGCACCATCATTACCGACGTCAACACCGGCGAGGTGATTGCCGACCTGGCCCGCGACGGCCAACGCGAGCTCATCGCGCGCGGCGGCAAGGGCGGTCTTGGCAATCTCCATTTCAAGTCCAGCACCAATCGCGCGCCGCGCCAGAAAACACCGGGCGAGGAAGGCCAATACCGCGAACTGAAGATGGAGCTCAAGGTGCTGGCCGACGTCGGCCTGCTCGGCCTGCCGAACGCCGGCAAGTCAACCTTCATCCGCGCCGTCTCGGCCGCGAAGCCTAAGGTCGCCGACTATCCTTTCACCACGCTGCACCCCAATCTCGGTGTGGTGCGCGTTGACGACAATCGCAGCTTCGTGATCGCCGACATTCCGGGCCTGATCGAGGGCGCCGCCGAAGGCGCCGGCCTCGGCCATCGCTTCCTCAAGCACCTGCAGCGCACCGGTCTGTTGCTGCATCTGGTCGACATAGCGCCGTTTGATGAAAACGCCGATCCGGTGCGCGATGCACATGCCATCGTTGAAGAACTGCGCAAGTACGATGAGTCGCTCTACAACAAGCCGCGCTGGCTGGTGATCAACAAGATGGACCTCGTGCCGGAGGAAGAACGTGCTGAGCGCGTCGCCGCCCTGGTCAAGGGCTATGGTGCCGTCGACAAATACTTTGTCATTTCCGGCATCAGCGGTGACGGCTGCAAGCCGCTCGTCTATGCCATCATGGAACACCTCGAATCACTACCCCGTCATAACGAAGACAGCGAAGCGGAAGTAGATGAGAAAGCAGATCTCGAATAGTCGCCGCCTGGTCATCAAGGTCGGCAGCGCGCTGGTCACCGACAACGGTGCCGGTCTCTCCCAGCAATTCATCACTAACCTGGCCGCCCAAATGGCGGAACTGCGCGAACAGGGCAAGGAAGTCCTGCTCGTCACGTCCGGGGCCATCGCCGCCGGCATGCAGCGCCTCGGTTGGGCCAAACGCCCGAGCGCCATGCACGAGCTGCAGGCCGCCGCGGCCGTCGGCCAAATGGGGCTGGCGACCGCCTACGAAGGCGCTTTCGCCAAGCACTGCATCAATACCGCGCAGATTCTTCTGACGCATGAAGATCTTGCCGATCGCACGCGCTACCTGAATGCGCGCTCGACCTTGCAAGGTTTGCTTGAGTTCAATGTCGTTCCCATCATCAACGAGAATGACACCGTCGTCACCGACGAAATCAAGTTCGGCGACAACGACACGCTCGGCGCACTGGTCGCAAATCTCATCGAAGCCGACGCGCTGATCATTCTCACCGATCAGCAGGGACTTTACAGCGCCGACCCGCGCAGCAACCCGGATGCCGTCTTCATCCACGAAGGCAAGGCTGAAGACAAGCAGTATGAGTCCATGGCCGGTGGCGCCGGCACCGGTATCAGCAAGGGTGGCATGATCACCAAGATCAAGGCGGCCCAGCGCGCTGCGCGCAGCGGTACGCACACGCTCATCGCCAGCGGACGGGAAAGCGATATTTTGCCGCGCCTCATCAAGGGTGAGCAGCTCGGCACCCTGCTTTACGCAACCTCGTCACCCCTGGCAGCGCGCAAGCAATGGCTGGCTGACCACTTGCAATTGGCCGGTTCAGTCACGCTCGATACTGGCGCAGTGAATGCATTGCGGTCAGGGAAGAGCCTGCTGCCGGTGGGGGTTAAACAGGTCAGCGGCGAGTTTGAGCGCGGTGCGGCCATCGCCTGCAGAGATATCAACGGGCGCGAAATCGCCCGCGGCCTCACCAATTATTCCTCATCCGAATCCCGTCGCATTGCCGGCCATGCCAGCAATGAAATCGAAAACCTGCTCGGCTATGTGGACGAGGAAGTTCTGATCCACCGGGATAACCTGGTGCTTCTCTAAAGAGCCAAGACGCAATGAAAAAAGCCAACTCGTTGAGTTGGCTTTTTTGTTATCTCACGTGCTCAGCAAATCGTTGGGGCAATCACCCCGAGGAGGAGCAACAACCCGGCGGGGCGCTAGCCCCATCTCTCGCAGAACGGAGAGGCTGAATGGTCTGCGTCCGATTAATGTTGCAAGTAGCGCAAAGTAAAACGCCCCACGATCTTTCGATGTGGGGCGTTTTGGTATGGGGACTCTGGCGCTGACCTAC
>DATMTO010000199.1:0-2864 GCA_035564055.1 Rhodocyclaceae bacterium
AAAATCCGCCGGCGAGTTGCGCAGGTCCTGCGGCCCGCGCAGCAGCAGTGGCACGCGTCGGCCCTGCTCGATCACGAGGCCGACATTGCGCCCCTCCAGCAGCGTCTTCAGATCGTTCTGCACGTCGTCGACATTGAGGCCGAGACGCCCGGCGGCGAGCCGGTCGATATTGATGCGCAGGTACTGCACGCCGTCGTTGCGCAAGGTGAAGGTATCTTCGGCGCCGGCGACCTGCTTGACCGTGGCCTCGATCTCGCCGGCAAGGCGGTTGAGGGTGGCGAGATCGGGGCCGAACACCTTGATGGCCAGATCGCCGCGTACCCCGGTCAGCATTTCCGAGACGCGCATATCGATCGGCTGCGTGAACGCATAGCCGATGCCGGGAAAGTCCTTCATGACCTCGCGAATCTGGTCGGCCAACCAGGCCGGATCGCTCTTGCGCCAGGTGTCGCGTGGCTGCAGCACCATGAAGGTATCGCTCTGATTGAGCCCCATCGGATCGAGGCCGATCTCGTCAGCGCCAGCGCGCGAGATGACTTCGCGGATTTCCGGAATTTTCGCCAGCAAGGCCTGCTGCACGCGACTGTCGATAGCCAGGGTTTCATCCAGCCCGATTGAGGGCAGCTTCTCCAGCTGCATGATCAGGTCGCCTTCGTCCATGGTCGGCATGAAGCTCTTACCGAGCAGCACGAAGGCGACGATGGCAGCCGCGAGTCCGAGCAGCGCCGCGATGATGAAATTGCGACTGCGCTGCAGTGCCAGTGTCAGCACGCGGTCGTACAGCGCCGTGCACTTGCGCACCAGCCACGGCTCCGCATGCACCTGACGGTGGATCAGGAAGGAGGCGAGCACCGGCACCACGCTCAGCGACAGGATCAGCGAGGCCGACAAGGCGAACACGATGGTGAGTGCCACCGGGCCGAACATCTTGCCCTCCAGCCCTTCCAGCGTCAGCAACGGCAGGAACACGATAATGATGATGACAATGCCGGAAGCCACCGGCGCCGCCACGTCGCGGGCCGCCCGGAAGATCAGGTTCAGCGTCGGCAGACTTTCCTGGCCGCTGGCGAACTGGCTCTCGATATTCTCGACCACCACCACCGCCGCATCGACCAGCATGCCGATGGCGATGGCCAGACCGCCCAGGCTCATCAGGTTGGCGCTGAGGCCGACGCTGCGCATCAGAATGAAGGTAGCCAGCGCCGACAGCGGCAGCATCAGGGCCACCACGATGGCCGCGCGCAGATTACCGAGGAAGGCGAGCAGCAAGAGGACCACCAGCACAATCGCCTCGACCAGCGCTTTCGACACAGTGCCAACAGCACGATCGACCAGATTGCTGCGATCGTAGAAGGGTTCGATCGTCACACCCTTGGGCAGAGTCGGTGCGATCTCGGCCAGCTTGGCCTTGACGCCCGTCACCACGCTTTGCGCGTTGGCGCCACGCAGCCCCAGCACCAGACCTTCCACCGTCTCGCCCTGGCCGTTGCGCGTGACCGCACCGTAGCGCGTGAGCGCGCCGTAACGCACTTCGGCCACATCGCCGATGCGCACGATCTGGCCGCCGCGATTGTCGAGCACGATGGCGCGCACATCGTCGAGCGTGCGAATGGCGCCTTCGGCACGCACCAGCAGCGACTCTTCGCCGTCGTTGAGGCGGCCGGCGCCGTCGTTGCGGTTGTTCTGCGGCAGCACGCGTTGCAGGTCGCCCAGCGCCAGGCCGCGCGCCGCCAGCAGCTGTGGATTGGGCACGATTTCAAGGGTGCGCACCTCGCCGCCGAGGCTGTTCACATCGGCAACGCCGGGAATGGTGCGCAGTTGCGGGCGGATCACCCAGTCCAGCAGCGTGCGCTTTTCAGCCAGCGACAGATCGCCTTCAATGGTGAACATGAACATCTCGCCCAGCGGCGTGGTGATCGGCGCCATGCCACCGCTGATGCCGGGCGGCAGGTTGTCCATGGCTGCCGCCAACCGCTCGCCCACCTGCTGGCGCGCCCAGTAGATGTCGGTGCCATCGTCGAAGTCAATGGTGATGTCGGTCAACGCATACTTGGACGTCGAACGCATCAGCTTCTGATGCGGAATACCCAGCATCTCCTGCTCGACCGGCACCGCCAGGCGCGTCTCCACCTCTTCCGGCGTCATGCCCGGTGCCTTGAGGATGATCTTGACCTGGGTGCTCGACACATCTGGAAACGCGTCGATCGGCAGGTTCATGAAGGCATGCACACCGGCGCCGATGAGCAGCCCGGTCAGTACCAGCACCAGCAGGCGCTGCGTCAGCGAAAAGCGGATCAGCGCAGCCAGCATCACTGACCGCCCACGCCGCTCATGATGGCCTTGAGCGCCGAAGCGCCCTTGATGACGATGCGGCTGTGTGCCTCAAGTCCGTCGATCTGCGCGCTATTGCCGCCCTGACCGAGTACGCGCACCGCCTGCGGCTCGATACGCAAGGCCTGCGCATCGGCCTTGCGGACCACGAACACGAAGGTCTGATTGGCGTTGCGTACCAGCGCGGTCGCCGGCACCGTGATGCGCTGTGCTTCGCCGACGGTATTCAGCGCCACTTCGACGACCTGGCCCGGGCGCAGGTTTTCGGCACCCTTGTGAACTTCCGCACGCAGCAATACCGTCTGACTGGCCGGATCAATCGCACGCCCTACCGCCAGCAGACGTGCGTCAATATCGGTGTCGGCGATGCGCAGGGTCGCGCCCGGCTTGAGCGTAGCGGCCACATCGACAGGCGCCTGAATTTCCAGCCACAACGGAGAAAGCCGGGCGATGCGGTAGATCAGCGCGGCGCCGTCGACGCGCTGCCCGGTCTGCACGCCCTGTTCGAGCACGACGCCGTCGATCGGCGCCAC
>DATMTO010000200.1:0-3261 GCA_035564055.1 Rhodocyclaceae bacterium
CAAACAATGTCAGGGGCTTTGGCGAACTGATGACCGAACTGCTCACCAACCCCGATCGACTTGCCAAACTCTCCGTGGAAGGGCGAGAATTCGCCCAGTCATGGGGCGCGCCCGAGCGCGCCCGCCAGCTTGCCCACCTCTACCGCCAAATCGCCCGCCAATGAACCATCCCAATCCGCCCCACTCCCAGCCGCACGCCGAAAGCCCATTCAAGGGCAAGACCGGCCTCACCCGCGTCTGGAACGCCTTCAACTACTCGCTGGCCGGCCTCGCCGCCGCCTGGCGCAACGAGGATGCCTTCCGCCAGGAAGTTCTGCTCGCGGTGATCCTGATTCCGATCGCGCTGTTCTGCCCGGTCAGCCCGGTCGAGAAGGCGGTCATGATCGCCTCGGTCCTGCTCGTCATCATCGTCGAACTGCTGAACTCGGCAGTGGAAGCCGCCATCGACCGCATCTCGCTGGATCGCCACCTGCTCTCCAAGCGTGCCAAGGACGTCGGCAGCGCCGCCGTGTTGATCGCCCTGCTCAACGTTCTCATTGTGTGGCTGCTGATTCTGCTGCCGCTGCTCGGCCGGGCGTAACACAAACATCATCCAGGCTTAATCAGATGTTCTTGCTCGGCCAGCATATTGGCCGGCATGGACACGATCAAGACCGAGCCCGAAAGCAGGATACGTCGCACACCGGCTGCTTCGATGCAGCCGCTGTCGATCGCCATCGTCACCGAAACCTACCTGCCTGAGATCAACGGCGTCGCCATGACGCTGGGACGCCTGATCGACGGCCTGCGCAGGCAGGGACACAACATCCAGCTGGTGCGTCCGCGCCAGAGCGACAAGGACCTGCCGCGCGACGATATCGGCTTCAGCGAGACGCTGGTGCGCGGCATTCCGATCCCACGCTACAGTGGCCTGCAGTTCGGTCTGCCCGCCGGACGCCGCCTGCAGATGATGTGGCGGCGCAATCCACCGGACATCGTGCATGTGGTCACGGAAGGCCCGCTCGGCATGTCGGCCGTCGGCGTCGCGCGCAAGCTGGGCTTGCCGATGACCAGCTCTTTCCACACCAACTTTCACCGCTACAGCAAGCACTATGGCTTCGGCTGGCTGCGCGGACTCATCGCCGGGCACCTGCGCAAGCTGCACAATCGCACCGCCGCCACCTTCGTGCCGACTCAGGCCCTGGCAGCCGAACTCGGCGCCGATGGCTTTGCCCATCTGCGCGTCATGGCGCGCGGTGTCGATACAACGCTGTTCTCGCCGCAGCGCCGTTCGCAAGAGTTGCGCCGCCAGTGGCAGCTGAGCGACAACAGCCTCGCCGTGCTCTACGTCGGCCGGCTCGCCGCCGAAAAGAACCTGCGCATGGTGGTCAAATCCTTTGCCGAGATACGGGAACAACGTCCCGACGCCCGCCTGGTGTTTGTCGGCGATGGCCCGCTGGCCGACCGTCTGCGGGAGGAATGTCCCGACGCCGTGTTCTGCGGCAGCCGCCGCGGCGAAGACCTAGCCGCTCACTATGCTTCCGGCGACCTGTTCCTGTTCCCGAGCCTGACCGAGACTTTCGGCAACGTCACCACCGAAGCGCTGGCCAGCGGTCTCGCCGTCCTCGCTTACGCTCACGCCGCCGCGGCCGAAGTCATCAACAGCGGCTACAACGGCGTCACGGTGCCAGCCGGCGATGAGATCGCTTACGTTGAGGCCGCCAGCGCGCTCGCCGCCCATCCGGAACGCCTGCTCGAACTGCGCAGCCGCGCTGCGACGAGCATGCAGCATTTCGACTGGCATCACATCGTCGACACCTTTGCCACCACCCTGAACTCCGTCGTCAAGCATCACGCAAGGAGGCAACATGGAACGAATGACATCGTCCTGGCACCGGATTAACGCACTCGACCTGGCCCTGTGCCTCAAGTGCAACCGGGTCAGCCGGCACGCTCTGCTGTGCCATTTCTTCCGCATCGTCAGCCGGCTCGGCAACGGCGTGTTCTGGTACAGCCTCATGTCGGTCATGCTGGTGGTCGACGGCATCGACGGACTCTCCACCGTCAGTCGCATGATTCTGGCCGGCTTCGCCTGCCTCGCCATCTATAAATACCTGAAAACCCGTACCTCGCGGCCGCGTCCCTATCAGGTCTATACGGCCATCTCGGCAGCGGCGCCGGCACTCGATCGCTTCAGCTTTCCGTCCGGTCACACGCTGCATGCGGTCTGCTTCACCACGATAGCCTGCAGTGCCTATCCGCAACTGGCGCCTGTCCTGTGGCCCTTCACCGCCTTGGTCGCGATCTCGCGCCCGGTGCTCGGCCTGCACTATCCCAGCGATGTGCTTGCCGGCGCATTGATCGGCTTCGGCATCGCGGAACTCGCCCTGGCTTTCTGAATCCTATTCCTTGTAGCAAACCCGCGTGGCGGGCACCGTGCCTACGGTGCCCGATTTTTTCCCGGGGTCAGGTGCGGAAATACATTCAGGTTTCGCCTTGCGTCTCGCCAGCAAACACGTCCGCCGGCAGCGACAAGCGCGAACGCAAGGCCTGCATGGGCTGCCCGGCAATGGCGGTGTGAGCCAGGTGGCGCGGCGGATTGGCATTCCACTGTGGGCACTCGCCGGCGAGCAGGCTGTTGATCTGCGGCAGGCGCCGCACCGTGTGATCGAGATAGTGATTGAAGCGCCGCACCATGCGCTTGTCGCCGACCCGGCCGGCCGCATGCGCCAGCGCCGGCAGACGGCTAAAGCGCAGCAGGCGTTCGGCGCGCATCAGGGTCGCGATGAGACGATCGGCCTCGGCAGATGCGCAGCCAAATGCCTCTTCGAGATAACAGCTTATCGTTGCATGCTCACGCTTGAGCAAGGCGCCCGGCGTGGCATAGAGGTGCGGACTGACGTGGTGATCGAGCGCCCATTCGCAGCTGGCGTGGGTGGCGACCGGAATGTCGGCCCATACGTTCTCATGCGCCGGCACGAAGTGGTTGTGGGCAAAGATGTCGGTGAGCAGATGGCTGGCGTAGCCCAGGGCCAGCGCACGCGCTTCGTCGCTGCCGGCCTTTTCGATTTGCATGGCGGCGAGCTCCCACTCATGACTGTCGCCAAAGCGCGGCGAACCGGCGATGCCGCGCACCAGGGCAAGATCAGGCAGACAGGCGCCGGCCATGACCAGCGCGGGCAGCTTCTGCGCCGCCGTGCGGAAGCGCGGATCGGCGAGCGGCACCAGCCACAACAGAGACTGGGCAAACCAGACGTGGGTGTACAAACCCCAGGCCAAGGC
>DATMTO010000201.1:0-3741 GCA_035564055.1 Rhodocyclaceae bacterium
GGATTTCCCGGCGGCTTTTTCACGCAAACAAAAGCTGATTAGGCCTTGGCGACTTCGTGGTTACCCATGATTTCCAGGGCGCGGACCATGGCGCTGTGGTCCCATGCCTTGCCGCCGTGGGCGGAGCAGGTGTTGAACAGCTCTTGCGCGGTGGCGGTGTTGGGCAGCGACAGGCCGATGGACTTGGCGGTTTGCAGGGCCAGGTTCAGGTCCTTCTGGTGCAGCTCGATGCGGAAGCCCGGGTTGAAGGTGCGCTTGATCATGCGCTCGCCGTGCACTTCGAGGATCTTCGAGGAAGCGAAGCCGCCCATCAGTGCGTTGCGCACCTTGGCCGGATCGGCGCCCATCTTGGAGGCGAACAGCAGGGCTTCGCCGACGGCTTCGATGTTCAGCGCGACGATGATCTGGTTGGCGACCTTGCAGGTCTGGCCATCGCCGTTACCGCCGACGAGGTTGATGTTCTTGCCCATCAGGTCGAGGATCGGCTTGACCTTGTCGAAGGTGGCTTGCGAGCCGCCGCACATGATGGTGAGGGTGGCAGCCTTGGCGCCGACTTCGCCGCCGGACACCGGAGCGTCCAGGTATTCGCAGCCGAGGGCGTTGATCTTCTTGGCGAACTCCTTGGTGTCGACCGGGGAGATCGAGGACATGTCGATCACGATCTTGCCGGCGGACAGGCCTTCAGCCACGCCATTGGCGCCGAACAGGGCGGCAGCAACGTGCGGGGTGTCCGGAACCATGGTGATGATGATGTCGGCCTTCTGGGCGACTTCCTTGCCGGTGGCGCAAACCACGGCGCCGGCGTCGGTCAGGGCAGCCGGGATCGGCGCGATGTCGAAGACGAACAGTTCATTGCCGCCAGCCTTGATGTGGCCGGCCATCGGGGCGCCCATGATGCCGGTGCCGATAAAACCAACTTTAGCCATTTTTAACTCCTTGAGAAATGATTGAGTACAGCTTGCCGGGCACGCTTGCGCAGGCCCGGCCGTGGTGATGATTGATTACAGCAGACCCTTGGCCCAGCCCAGGCCGGCGGTGGTGCCGTTGGCGGGCTTGTATTCGCAGCCGATCCAGCCATCGTAGCCGAGGCCGTCGATGAACTTGAACAGGAAGTCGTAGTTGATTTCGCCGGTGCCCGGTTCGTTGCGGCCGGGGTTGTCGGCGAGCTGCATGTGGGCGATGCGCGGCAGGTTGGCCTTGATGGTGTTGGCCAGTTCGCCTTCCATGCGCTGCATGTGATAGATGTCGTACTGGATGTACAGGTTGTCGGAGCCGACGGCCTTGAACACGTCCAGCACTTGCGACGTACGGTTCAGGTAGAAACCGGGGATGTCGTAGGTGTTGATGTGCTCGGCCAGCAGCTTGATGCCGGCGGCCTTGAGCTTGTCGGCAGCGAACTTCAGGTTGTCGACGACGGTCTGGGTGACCTTGTCGGCATCCACGCCCTTGGGGGCGATACCGGTCAGGCAGTTCACTTGCTTGCAGCCCAGCGCGGTGGCGTATTCGATGGCCTTGCCGACGCCGTCCTGGAATTCGCTGACGCGATCCGGCAGGCAGGCGATGCCGCGCTCGCCGCCAGCCCAGTCGCCGGCCGGCAGGTTGTGCAGCACTTGGGTCAGACCGTTTTGCTTCAGCTTGTCGGCCAGTTCGTTCTTGTCGTAGGCGTAGGGGAACAGGTACTCAACGCCCTTGAAGCCGTCCTTGGCAGCCGCTGCGAAGCGGTCCATGAAGTCGACTTCGTTGTAGAGCATCGTCAGGTTGGCAGCGAATTTAGGCATGCTGATATCTCCGGATGATGTTATGAAAATTGGTGTGAAGTTCTTGATGCTGTCCCCGTCGAGATTCGCCGGGGGAGAAGCAAACAGGCGGCCATTTTAGCCGCCTGTCTGTTTCGCTTCTACTACTACCGCTTACTTAGCCTCGACCGGGGTCAGGTCGATGGTGGCGGGAAGATCGATGACTTCTTCGAACTCATTGACGCCGTTGATTTCGACGCCCATGGCGATGTTGGTGACGCGTTCGAGGATGACTTCGACGACGACCGGAACCGAGAACTCGTCGCGCAGGCGCTTGGCTTCGGCAAAACCAGCGGCCAGATCTTCCGGCTTGGTGATGCGGACGGCCTTACAACCCAGACCTTCGGCGACCTTGACGTGGTCAACACCGTACACGCCGAGTTCCGGCGAGTTGATGTTTTCGAACGAGAGCTGTACGCAATAATCGATTTCGAAGTTGCGCTGAGCCTGGCGGATCAGGCCGAGGTAGGCGTTGTTCACCAGCACGTGGATGTACGGGGTCTTGAACTGGGCGCCGACGGCGAGTTCTTCGATCATGAACTGGAAGTCGAAGTCGCCGGAGATGGCGACGATTTCCTTCTTCGGTTCGGCAACGGCAACGCCGATGGCAGCCGGGATGGTCCAGCCGAGCGGGCCGGCCTGGCCGCAGTTGATCCAGTGACGCGGATGGTTCACGGTCAGGAACTGGGCAGCAGCGATCTGCGACAGGCCGATGGTGGCCACGTAGCAGACGTCTTCGCCGAAGGCCTTGTTCATTTCGTGATACACGCGTTGCGGCTTGATCGGGGCGTTGTCGAAGTCGCTCTTGCGCAGCATGGTGCGCTTGCGTTCCTGACACTGGGCAACCCAGGTGCCGTAGTTCTTGAGCTTACCTGCTGCTTTACGCTCCTTCGCCACTTCGATCATCAGCTCGAGGGCAACCTTGGCGTCGGAAACAATGCCGAGGTCCGGCCCGAAGACGCGACCAATCTGGGTCGGCTCGATGTCGATGTGCACGAACTTGCGGTCCTTGGTGTAGACGTCGACCGAACCGGTGTGACGGTTGGCCCAACGGTTACCCACGCCCAGCACGAAGTCGGAAGCCAGCAGCGAGGCGTTGCCGTAGCGGTGGCTGGTTTGCAGACCGACCATGCCGATCATCAGCGGGTGCTTGTCGGCGATGGTGCCCCAGCCCATCAGGGTCGGGACGACCGGCACGTTCAGCAGCTCGGCCAGTTCAACCAGTTGCTTTTCGCCGCCGGCGTTGATGACGCCGCCACCGGTGACGATGATCGGGCGATGCGAAGCCAGCAGCATGTCGATGGCCTTTTCAGCTTGCTTGCGCGAAGCGGAAGGCTTGTAGACCGGCAGCGGCTGGTAGGTGTCCGGATCGAATTCGATTTCGGTCATCTGCACGTCGAAGGGCAGGTCGATCAGGACCGGGCCCGGACGGCCGGAGCGCATCAGGTGGAAAGCTTGTTGGAACACTTGCGGCACGAGGGCGGCTTCACGCACCATGACCGACCACTTGGTGACCGGCTTGGAGATGGCTTCGATGTCGACAGCCTGGAAGTCTTCCTTGTACATACGGGCGCGCGGCGCTTGACCGGTGATGCACAGGATCGGGGTCGAGTCGGCGATGGCGGAGTACAGGCCGGTGACCATGTCGGTGCCGGCGGGGCCAGAGGTACCGATACAGACGCCGATGTTGCCGCGGGTAGCGCGGGTGTAGCCTTCGGCCATGTGCGATGCGCCTTCCATGTGGCGGGCCAGCACGTGCTTCAGGGTACCGCGGCTCTTCATGGCCGAGTACAGGGGATTAATGGCGGCGCCGGGGATGCCGAAGGTCTGGGTAATGCCTTCCAGCTCCATCACGCGCACGGCGGCTTCACAAGCTCTCATCTTCATAACAACACTCCTGATTCAATTGCAAAACTGTTTCCCCGAAAGGCGGGGATAAACAAGG
>DATMTO010000202.1:0-1765 GCA_035564055.1 Rhodocyclaceae bacterium
GTGGTGTTCCAGTACGAAACTGGCGCCCTCGCCCTGCGCCAGGTTGTCGCGCAGCCACGGCATGATGTCCTGCAGCGTCTCGTACAGCTTCCAGGGCGGATTCAGAATCACCAGGCCGCTTCCGTACATGCCCACATGCCCGTTCGCATCGGCTTCGCGGCCGCGGACGCACAGCTCGACATGCAACCAGCTCTTGGCCGGCAGGCGCTTCAGCTTCTCCGGCAATTCGCGCGTTTCGCTACGTGCAAGGCAGGGATACCACAGCGCATAGACCCCGGTGGCGAAACGCTCCAGCGCATCGCGCAGGGTCTGGTGCACCTTGACGTAATCGCGCTTGTCCTCGTAGGAGGGGTCGATCAGCACCAGGCCGCGGCGCGGCGGCGGCGGCAGGAAAGCCTTCAAACCCGCCAAACCATCGTCGTTCTGGATCAGCACCTGTTTACCGGCACCGGCAAAGTTCTGCTGCAGCAGGCGCACGTCGGTAGTGTGCAATTCAAACAGGCGCAGCTTGTCCTGGTCGCGCAGATTGCGATAGGCAATCCACGGCGAACCCGGATAGTGTTTGAGCTTGCCGTCCGGGTTCACCTCCTGCACCGCGGCCAGGTACTCGGCTACGATCCCGGGCATGTCGGTGCGCCCCCACAGACGGCCGACGCCTTCGCGATATTCGGCCAATTGCTTGGCATAGCCCTCATCGAGGGCATACAGACCGGCGCCGGCATGGGTATCGACGATCCAAAAGGGCTTATCCTTCCCCTGCAACTGCTTGATCAGTTGCAGCAGGACGGTATGCTTTAGGACATCGGCATGATTGCCGGCATGGAAGGCGTGGCGGTAACTGAGCATGACTTGATATGGAGCAGGACGCGGCCGCAGAGAGTTCGGCCAGAATGGGCTCCATTATCCGGCAATCGCGCCTGCAACAGCGAAAGGATTTTATGCGTACGCATGCAGAACGCCTCGAAGCACTGATTGCCCCCGCTGCACAGGGGCACGGGCTGCCTACGGCGGTGGTTCACCCCTGCGACGAAACGTCCCTGCAGGGTGCCCTGCTGGCGCGCGAGCGCAACCTGATCGTACCTACCCTGGTGGGGCCGGAGCGCCGCATCCGCAGAGTGGCCGAGCAATACGGACTCGATCTGCATGACTGCGTGCTGATCGACACGCCGCACAGCCATGCCTCGGCCGAACATGCCGTGGCGCTGGTGCGCGAGGGCCTGGCGGCCGCACTGATGAAGGGCTCCTTGCATACCGACGAATTGATGGGCGCGGTGCTTGATCGCAACCGCGGCCTGCGCACCGACCATCGCATCAGCCATGTCTTCTACATGGACGTGCCGCTCTACCCCAAGCCCCTGATCCTCACCGATGCGGCCATCAATATCGAGCCGACGCTGGAGGACAAGGTGCATCTTGTACAGAACGCCATCGACTTCGCCATCGCCATGGGTATCGCCACGCCGCGCGTCGCCATACTGGCGGCGGTGGAGACGATCAATCCCAAGATGCGGGCCACGTTGGACGCGGCAGTGCTGTGCAAGATGGCCGATCGTGGCCAGATTCGCGGCGGCGTGCTCGACGGCCCGCTCGCCTTCGACAACGCCATCTCGGCCGAAGCCGCCGCGCGCAAGGGCATCGATTCGCCGGTGGCCGGCCGCGCCGACATCCTGGTGGCGCCCGATATCGAGTCGGCCAACATGCTCGCCAAGCAGCTCGAATATCTGGCCGACGCCATCGTCGCCGGCCTGGTGCTGGGTGCGCGCGT
>DATMTO010000203.1:0-3792 GCA_035564055.1 Rhodocyclaceae bacterium
CTAGATGGCCGCCCGGTTGCAGCAATTGCGGAGAAAACGGGCGCGTAGCCTTGGCGCAGGGCCGCCCGACCGAAGGGAATCCCTTTTCGGGACAAGCCAAGGCGATCTGCGCCGGATGGCGCAAGCCGCACAGACCAACCGACGAAGCTCCCCTTAGTTTGGGAGCGGTGACCGCAGGGAATGCCGCGAACCTAAGTCACCCCCTTCCCGGGAAAGAGGGCCGGGGGCGATTGGCTACTTCGAGGCGTAGCGAGCTGCTTCCTGCAGGAAACGATTCGGGTTCTGCGCTACACCACCCACACGCACTTCGAAATGAAGATGCGGCCCGGTCGAACGGCCGGTGGTGCCGACCGCAGCAATCTTCTGGCCGCGTTTCACCAGGGCGCCGGGCTGAACGAAGATCTGCGAGGTATGCGCGTAGCGGGTGCTGATGTCGTTGCCGTGGTCGATTTCGACCATATTGCCGTACTGGGGATGCTGCTCGACATTGGTCACGATGCCCGCCGCTGCTGCGTAGATGGGCGTGCCGATCTGGGCTGGGAAGTCCACGCCTTCATGCATGGCGCGATGACCGGTGAAAGGGTCGATGCGCCAGCCGTAGGTCGAGGCATTCCAGGCCGAGTTGATCGGCAGCGAAGTCGGCAGCATGGCGTGGCGGATGCGGGTCTCCAGCACCTGCGCCTCAATCAGGGCCATGGCGTCGCTGCGTTGCTCAAGGCGGTCGGACAGGGCGTCGACCAACTGCTCAAGCTCGGGCGTGGTCAGTGGCTGTTCGCGTACCAGCGGGCCGCCGCGGCCATCGGCCACCTGCTTCATGTCTTGTGCCTTGATACCGACCGACTGGGTCAGACGATCGCTGAGGCTGTCCAGGCGCGACAGCTGCGCCTGCATCTGGCCGAGCTTGACGGCCATGACACTGAGGTTTTCGCGCACCATGGTGTCGCGACGCTCGGTCTCCTCGGCCTGGATCGCACGCAATACGCTGTTCAACACCGGCAGGCGCACATCGGCAGCATGCTGCACAGCGAGGAAGGAAATCAAGGAAGAGAGACCGAAGATGGCCAGAATCAGGCCGAACAGCGCCAGCAGCATCTGGCGACCGGTGATGACGATGGTACGCGCCGTTGCCAGCCTGTCGGATACCAGAATAATATGCATGCCTTGAACTCCCTCAGATACCTCTATCCCATGCCAGCCAGCCGCAAATCCGGCACGCCGCCAACGGTGACCACGCTTCTCGAATCGGAAGCCCATGTCGCCCGACTTACCGCCCATGCGGGACGGCTGTTGCAGTTGCAGCGCCAACTGGAGCTTGCACTGCCCAGGCAGTTGACCAAGGTGGTGCGGGTGGCCAACTATCGTTTGGGGAAGGTCGTTATCCACGCCGCCAACGGCGCGGTTGCCGCCAAGGTGCGGCAGTTAGTCCCCGGTCTTGTCGAAAAGTATCGGCAAAACGGGTCAGAGGTTAATGAAATAGAGATAAAAGTGCAACCCGTGAATCCGGTTCTGATTCATGCCGGGAGCAAATCGCCCGCAGTCATTGGGGATAAGGCAAAGCAAGGACTAACCAACTTGGCCCAGTCATTGCCGGCGGATGCACCTTTACGTCTGGCACTGGAGCGGCTCGCCGCCAAGAAGTAGCGCAGGCCTCCGGCCCAGTGCCAAACGCTACGCAGCGGGTGGTCCCTCCGGCGTCTGGACGATTACGCCGCGTGCGGGTAGAGATGCAGGATGCGTTCCGGCGTCGCCTTCGGGTCGGCAAAGGTCGCCCACTCCCAGGCCGAGGCATCTTCGAGCACAGCACGCAGCAGCTTGTTATTGAGGCCGTGGCCGGACTTGAAGGCCGAGAAGGCGCCCAGGATAGGATGACCGGCGACGTACAAGTCGCCGATCGCGTCCAACACCTTGTGCTTCACGAACTCGTCGTTGTAGCGCAAGCCGTCGCTGTTGAGCACACGGTATTCGTCCATGACGATGGCGTTCTCAAGGCTGCCGCCGAGGCCGAGGCCGTTGGCGCGCATGTACTCCACGTCCTGCATGAAGCCGAAGGTGCGCGCCCGCGCCACTTCGCGGATGTAGTCGTTGTCGGCGAAGTCGACCGACACCTGACGGCCGGTCTGATCGACCGCCGGATGATTGAAGATGATCGAGAAGTCGAGCTTGAAGCCCTCGTAGGGGTCCAGCTGCGCCCACTTGTCGCCCTCTTCCACACGCACCGTCTTCTTGACGCGGATGAATTTCTTGGCCGCGTTCTGCTCCTCGATGCCGGCGGACTGCAGCAGGTACACGAAGGGTGCGGCGCTGCCGTCCATGATCGGCAGCTCGGCCGCATCGACGTCGACATAGATATTGTCCACGCCGAGACCGGCCAGGGCGGACATCAGATGTTCGATGGTGGAGAGCTTGGCGTCACCCTGCTGCAGGGTCGAAGCCATGCGCGTATCGCCCACGCCATTCGGGCGGGCCGGCAGATCAACGGGCGGGTCGAGATCGACGCGACGGAATACGATGCCGGTATCGACCGGCGCCGGGCGCAGGACCATGGTGACCTTGGCGCCCGAATGCAGGCCCACGCCGGTGGCGCGAACCAGGGTTTTCAATGTGCGTTGCTTCAACATCTCGCTATTAGCGCCCGTAGGGGGTAATTGGTTGACTTCCCGGCAAGGGGAACAGGCTAAGTGCCTGTTTCAGATGTCGCATTTTACCGCAGCGACCGTCCGGATGGATGAGGAGGAGGCGAATCGACCCCATACATCCAGACTATCGCACAGCGTACTGCCTGACCGACTTAGTCTGCTTGACGACGCAGGAAAGCCGGGATGTCGTACTTGTCCACACCACTGGCCGTCATCGAATCGACCATGGTGTTGCGGGCACTGCCGCGAGCGCTGGTGAACATGCCGCCGACATCACCCGCGCCGACATCGACAAACTGGTTGTCGGTACCGGTGCGCAGCCCCATGCCTTCGTTCATCACGGTCTTCAGCACCGGCTTGGCGGCCTTCATGACCGCACCGCCGAGGCCCGTGGCAACCACGGTCACGCGCAGGCTGTCTTCCATGTCATTGTCGAAGACAGTACCGAAGATGATGGTGGCATCCGGCGCCGCATAGGTGCGGATGGTGTTCATCACTTCGCGCACTTCCTTCATGCCCAGTTCGTCGCTGGCGGTGATGTTGACCAGCACGCCGCGCGCGCCGGACAGCTCGATACCTTCCAGCAGCGGGCTGGCGACGGCCTGATCGGCAGCGATGCGGGCGCGATCCACGCCGGCAGCAACAGCCGAACCCATCATGGCCTTGCCCATCTCGCTCATCACGGTACGCACGTCTTCAAAGTCGACGTTCACCAGACCCGGGATGTTGATGATCTCGGCAATACCGCCGACGGCGTTGCGCAGCACGTTGTCGGCCTCGCGGAAAGCCTGCTTCATGCTGACGTCTTCACCCAGCACTTCCTGCAGCTTCTCGTTGAGGATGACGATCAGCGAGTCGACATTGGCAGCCAGCTCGGCCAGACCTTCCTCGGCCGAACGCATGCGATTTTCGTACTCGAACGGCTTGGTGACCACGGCCACGGTCAGGATACCCATCTCCTTGGCCACCTCGGCAACGATCGGTGCAGCGCCGGTACCGGTGCCGCCGCCCATGCCGGCAGTGATGAAGGCCATATGTGCGCCCTGCAGCATCTCGGCGATGCGTTCGCGCTCGACATCGGCCAGGCCACGCGCCTTGGCCGGCTTGCCGCCCGCACCCAGACCCGGGCCGAGTTGCAGCTTGATCGGCGCGCTCG
>DATMTO010000204.1:0-9091 GCA_035564055.1 Rhodocyclaceae bacterium
GGCGGACAAACCGCAGGCGGCAGCCGTTCCGCTTGACGCCTCCACCCTGCTCTCCATTGGCTTGCCGCACAGCCAGGCCGAGCGCGATGACATGGCCGAACGTGCCGCGACGCTCAAGGAAGAATCGAGACTGCGCCGTGAGGCAGCCGACAAGGCGTTCGCCGACGCCAAGACGGTGTGCTGGAAAAAGTTCCTGGTCAGCGCCTGCCTCGACGATGCGCGGGTTGCCTATCGCAAGGAGACCTCGCTCGCCAAACGCCAGGAGCGCGATGCGCAGTCGCTTGAGCGCAACGTACGCAAGTACGACGCGGCCGAGCATATCCGTCTGCGCGACGAGGAGAACGCCCGGCGCGAGGCTGAAAACGCCAAGAAAGCCGCAGACTATCGCGCCAAGCAGGAAGGCAAGGACAAAGCCAAGGCCAACAAATAAGCTCGGCCCGAAACCGGGCGCGGGCTACAGCCCCTCGCCCAGCGATACGCCGATGCCTACCGTGGTCTGGTTGTGATTGTAGTCAATCAGGCTCTCGCCGTAGCCGCTGAACAATTGCAGGTGCCCCTTGAGCTGACGTGACAGCGGAAAGGCCCAGTCGGCCTGCACTGCGCCCTTGCCACCATCGCTCAGGCTGCGGCGACCCATCAGGGTGACGACGTGGCCGGCGTTCTTCCACATCACCGTCAGATCGCCCTGCCCCAGATATCTCTTGATATCCGGGTTGTCGTCGTTCCCGCCTTCAGGCAGCCGATACCAGGGCCGCACCATCACCACCCAGTTGCCCTGCTCCAGACCGAACTGGCCGTACAGGCGGTTCCAACTGCGCGACAGCGGATCGGCCCGACCGTTGGACTGGTGCAGAAGGCCGAGGTTGAGCATGCGCGCGCGCCAGCCCGCGATCTCGTAGCGGGTCGGGATGGTCCAGATCAGTTCGGGCTCGTAATTGGTCTCGCGGAAAGGACGCGACTCATCTGCGTTATAGAACTGCCAATGCGATTGCTGCGTATACCCGAACCAGAGGTCGGTGCCGCTGCCCAGCATATCCTCGGCCAACTTGCTCTTGAAGCTTAGCTGGAACTTGATTTCACCCGGTTGCTGTCGCGGCACCGAGGCCACGCCGCGTGACGGGCTGCTGGGCGACTGATTCACGTCGCTGCTGCCGTACACCGGCAGGATATAGGTCCCATTGTGTGCGCGGAACTGAAAGGTTCCGGCCTTGCTTTGCGGATCCAGCTCCCAACGTTCGGACAGAGCAGATACCGGCGACGGCGGCAGCGGATTATCGATCACCACGGGCAGGCTCGGTGGTGCGCTCGGGGCCTTGTCCAGAATAACCACCGTCTTCTCCGGCAGCGATTGTCGCGCCAGCTTGTCGTAGCAAGCAAGGCGCACCGGGTCGTCCTGGATGCCGAGACAATCCTTGAGCCCGTCAGCCTGCGCCATCGACACGACACCGCTGAGCGCCAGCAGAAGCGCCCACTGTTTTCTCGCCATTTCCTTCTCCTGAAATACACGCGCCTAACCACGCCACTGTATGCGAATTGCGTTACTGCTGCACTTCTGTACGGTCTTCGCACCGGTGTGAATTGCCAACACAAAAAAATGGCGGGCCGCCGTAGCGCCCGCCATTGCTGGTTTCCGATCCGGCTTACTCGATACCCTGGCTGGCCAGATACTCTTCGTAAGTGCCGAGATAGTCGACGATCTGGCCACCGGCCTTGACCTCGATGATGCGGGTGGCCAGCGACGACACGAACTCGCGGTCGTGCGACACGAACACCAGCGTACCGGGATAGGCGGCGAGGCCGTTGTTGAGCGACTCGATCGACTCCATGTCGAGGTGGTTGGTCGGTTCGTCCATCAGCATCACGTTGCGGCGCAGCAGCATGAGCTTGCCGAACAGCATGCGGCCTTGCTCGCCGCCGGAAATCACCTTGACCGACTTCTTCACTTCGTCGCCGGAGAAGAGCAGGCGGCCGAGCGTGCCGCGGATCAGCGTTTCGACGTCGCCGCCTTCGTAGCCGCCCTCACGCACCCATTGCACGATCCACTCGGTCAGCGATTCGCCGCCGGCGAAATCGTCGCTGTGATCCTGGGCGAAGTAGCCGAGCTTGGCCTTCTCGGCCCACTTCACATTGCCGTAACTGGGCGCCAGGCCACCGAGCTCGGTGCCGGCCAGCAGGCGCAGCAGCGTGGTCTTGCCGACGCCGTTCTCGCCAATGATGGCCACCTTGTCGCCGGCATTCAGGGTAAAGCTGATGCCCTTGTAGAGCGGCTCGCTGTCGGGGTAGGCGAAGCTGACGTTCTCGACTTCGACGGCCTGGCGGTGCAGCTTGTCCTTCTCGTCGTAGTCGAAGCGGATCCACGGATACTGGCGCGACGAGGGCTTCATGTCCTCGATCTTGATCTTCTCGATCAGCTTGGCGCGGCTGGTAGCCTGACGCGCCTTGGACTTGTTGGCGGAGAAGCGGCGCACGAACTCCTGCAGTTCGGCGACGCGCTCCTTGGCCTTGGCGTTGGCCGAGGACAGGCGTTCGCGCGCCTGCGTCGAGGCTTCCATGTAGTCGTCGTAGTTGCCTGGATAGATCTGGATACGGCCGTAGTCCAGATCGGCCATGTGGGTGCAGACCTGATTCAGAAAGTGACGGTCGTGGGAGATGATGATCATCGTCGATTCGCGCTGATTGATCACATCTTCGAGCCAGCGAATCGTGTTGATGTCGAGGTTGTTGGTCGGTTCGTCGAGCAGCAGGATCTCGGGATTGGCGAACAGCGCCTGACACAGCAGCACGCGCAGCTTCCAGCCCGGCGCCACTTCGCTCATCGGGCCGAAGTGCTGTTCGGTCGGAATGCCCACGCCGAGCAACAGTTCGCCGGCGCGCGATTCGGCGGTGTAGCCGTCGTATTCGGCAAACTGACCTTCCAGTTCAGCCGCCTTCATGTAATCCTCTTCGGTGGCTTCCGGATTCGCGTAAATCGCATCCTTCTCCTGCATCACGGCCCACATCTCGGTGTGGCCCTGCATGACCACATCAATGACGCGCTGCTCTTCGTAACCGAACTGGTCCTGCTTCAGGAAAGCCATGCGCTCGTGATTGTCGAGCGTGACATTGCCGCCGGACGGCTCCAACGCGCCGGCCAGGATTTTCATGAAGGTGGACTTGCCGGCGCCGTTGGCACCGATCAGACCGTAGCGGTTGCCGTCGCCGAACTTGACGGAGACGTTTTCGAACAGGGGCTTGGCCCCGAATTGCATGGTGATGTTATTGGCGACGAGCACGAGGGACTTCCAAAAAGCAACGGCGGCCGCAGCAATGAGCACTGAGGGGCCGCCTGAGGTGGTATGAGTGTGCCCGGATTTTACCTTCTTTCAAGGGCTTGGACCGCGAAGCCCGTCACCGCTAGCTTTGCAGCCAGCGGTGCACCCACCAGCCGCACACGGCAGCAAGTCCGACCCAGATCAGCACGATGATTGCCCCGGCCACCCAGTTCACCGGCTTCTTCATCACCACGGCGGCCATGCCGCGGCATTCATGCATGACCTCATCGGGCACCAGCTTGAGCGTCAAGGCGATGCCCAGCGGCACCAGGATCACGTCGTCGAGGTAACCGAGCACCGGCACGAAGTCCGGTACCAGGTCGACCGGGCTGAAGGCGTAGGCGACGACCAGAAAGGCCATTAACTTGGCGTACCAGGGCGTACGCGGATGGCGCGCGACGAAATACAGCGCCAGCGTATCGGCTTTGAGGGCACGGGCACGCTGCTTGAGTTTTGCGGAAAAGGACATGTCGCCGCCGGTTCATGAGGAAGAATACCCGCATCATTCTAGCCATAGTGCCAACACAGCAGCGTATAGTCCTTCCGCATTCAGTCCCGATCCGCACTCATGGCCCTCAAAGCAACCATCTACAAGACCACGCTCAACGTTTCCGATCTCGATCGCCACTACTACGCCGAGCACAGCCTGACCGTCGCCCGCCACCCGTCCGAGACCGAGCAGCGCATGATGGTGCGCATCCTCGCCTTTGCTCTGCATGCCGACGAGCGCCTGGAGTTCGGCAAGGACCTCTCCTCCGAAGACAACGAGCCGCCGCTGTGGCGCAAGGATTACAGCGGTCTGATCGAGCAGTGGATCGAGGTCGGCCTGCCCGACGAGAAGCTGCTGCGCCGCGCGTCCAGCCGTGCCGCCGAGGTCGTTGTCATCGCCTACGGAGAACATCAGGCCGGCATCTGGTGGGGCAAGGAAGGCAATGACATCCGCCGTCTGCGCAATGTACGCGTGTGGCTGCTGCCGGATGACCAGGCCCAGGCCCTGACCGACATGTGCGGCCGCGGCATGCAGCTGCAGTGCACGCTTGAAGATGGCGACGCCTGGTTCAGCAACGGCGAGCAGAGCGCGCAAGTCCGGCTGGAGCTGCTGACCAATCACCCCTGATCATTCTGGACAGAAAGGCGCACCATGACATTGCTCATCCTCGGCCTGATCATCTTCCTCGGCGTGCATTCCATCCGCATGGTGGCGCCGTCCTGGCGCGACCTGCAAATGATGCGTCGCGGCACGCTGGTGTGGAAAGGCCTGTACTCAATGATCTCGCTGCTCGGCTTCGCGCTGATCATCTACGGCTACGCCGAAGCGCGCCTTGATCCGGTCGTCGTCTGGCAGCCGCCGCCGTGGACCCGGCACCTCGTCGCGCCGCTGATGCTGGTGGCCTTCATCTGCATCGCCGCGGCCTATATCCCCGGTAGCTGGATCAAGGCCCGCTTTGGTCATCCCATGCTCGCCGGCGTCAAGACCTGGGCGCTTGCCCACCTCATCGCCAACGGCACGCTCGCCGACATCATTCTCTTCGGCAGCTTCCTGGTCTGGTCTATCCTGCAGTTCCGCACCAACCGCCTGCGCGATCGCGCCCACGGCACCGTCTATGCCCACCTCTCGACGACGCGCGACGTTCTCGTCGTGATCTTCGGCATCGGCGGCGCTGCTGTCTTCATGCTGTTCCTGCACCAGTGGCTGATCGGCGTGCGGCCGTACTGATCGCCTAGGCGCTGAGCTGGCGCAGCTGCCCCAGTGCAATACCAATCAGCGTACGTACCAGCAGCGCCACGATGATCACGGTGGCAAACGCCAGCAAGGCAATGGCGATCAAGGTTGCCGCCTCGTTCTGCGCGTGCTCGGCATAGCGCAAGGCGGCTGAAGCCGAGGCCGCCAGCGGAAAACTGACCGCCCACCACGATACGCGGAAGGGGCAGCAACGACCCAGATTACGCAAGCGGCCGCCGACCACCGCGAGCATGAAAAGCATCAGCATATAGAGCGTTTCGGCAAAGCCGTCGATATGGCCGGCGGTAGCGACATAGGCCGAAAAGCCGACCGAGAACGGCGCCACCATAATCAGCATCGACGGCTTCATGGCATCCGACAGCGGCCCCACGAACATCAATCGCGCCAAAATAATCGTCAGCAACGGCAGGGCAAAGAACAGGCCGACCGCCGTGGCGAACGCCATCACACCATGCATTGAGTCACCCCAGCCGAGCGCCGGCACTGCCAGCGGAATGTCGATCATGCCGACCACAGGCACGATCCAGGCCGGCGATGCATGCTCTTTATTTTGCGTCACGCTGATCCAGCGCGACACGATGGCCCAGGCGAACACGGTCATTGCAATCGCACCGCCCACCCAGATCACACGCGCCAGCTCACGATGCGTTTCGGCAAACAGCAATGGCAAGAGCAGCAGCGAGATAAAGAAAGTGCCGAACAGATTGCCGGTAATCGGATGCTCGAACTCACGCCGCACCGACTCGAAACCGGTCAGGGCCTTCAGCGCATAGGCACTCGCCAAGGCAATGAAGGCAAACACTGCCAGCGCGGCAATCAGCTGCCCGATCCATGCGGGCGTACCGAATTGCACGTGGGCAATACGCCAGGCCACGGAAAGACCGGACAGCCCCATCACCGAGCCGAACAGCCCAATCGGCAAATAGGCCAGCAAGCCGGTCGTGTGGGTTTCAGCAGGGGTGGCGATGGTGCTCATGAACGGCTCCTTGGAATAGGTAAGCGCAGTATTGCCGAGCTGCCAGAGATTTGTAATACTCAAAAAACTCAATATATAGCGCTTTCGTCTCGCACCTCTCCCAATGGACACGCTGTCCCGTTTGATCCAATTGGCCCGTTTCCAGGCCAATCTCGAATTGCGCTGCCAGTTGGGCGGGCAATTTGCCGTATTGCACGACCGTACCCCCAAGGGCCAGGCACCCTTCCATCTGGCCCTGGCTGGCAGCTGCGTCATCGAGCTGCCCAGCGGTGACACGCTCTCCCTGCAAGCCGGCGATTTTGTGTTTTTCCCGCGCGGCGGCGCCCATCGCATCGTCAACAGCAATAGATCGGGGGCAAGCGGACATGCCGCCAACGCCATCACGGTCTCCACCGGCGGCTTGTTGCCGCTTCGGCGCAATGGCGACAGTATCGATATGGATCTGCTGTGCGGTCGGCTCGACTATGTGCACGGCCGCTGTCTTTTATTGCAGGGACTTCCCGACGCGCTGCATGTATCGCTGGGCGACAGCCAATCGGTGCATACCCTGCAGGCGCTGGTCGAACTCATGCGCCAGGAAAGCGAACAGGCTCAACCCGGTGCCCTGGCTATCGTCACCGCCCTGAGCCAGGCCCTTCTGACACTGGCGTTGCGCGCCTACGGCAAGACCCATCCGGAGCAAGCCAATATCGTGGCACTGCTGTCCGATCCGCGCCTGGGTGCATCGGTGCAGGCCATGCTGACCGAGCCGGGTCGGGCCTGGTCCATCGCCAGCCTCGGCGAGCAGGCGACCATGTCGCGCGCAACCTATGCACGCCGTTTTCGCGCAACTGCCGGCATGGCCGTCGCCGATTTCCTGACGCGATTGCGCATGGCCATCGCCAGCGAACTGCTGCTCAACACGCGGCGCAGCAGCGGCGATATCGGCATGGAAGTCGGCTATCAGTCGGAAGCTGCGTTCGGCAAAGCCTTTCGCAGCAAGATCGGGCATACGCCGGGGCGCTATCGACGTCTCAATGCCGGCCTGGCCGATTAAGAAAAATTTAAGGTTTTCTTGAGGAAGATTTAGCAAGTCGCCCAATCGGTTCTCCGTATAGTTCGCTCCACCCCGACACAAGAGGAGAGAACAATGGGAAACGCACTCGGCATCCGCTGCATCAAGCTCGCCGCACTTTACGCCATGCTCGGCATCTGCATCGGTATCGGCATGGCTGCCAGCCATGACTTTTCGCAAAAGACCCTGCATGCGCATGCCAACCTGACCGGCTGGGCATCGCTGGCCCTGATGGGGCTGATCTATCTGGCCCTGCCCGCGCTGACGCGCTCGAAGCTGGCACTGGTGCATTTCTGGCTGCACAACCTCGGCCTGCCGGCCATGCTGTTCGGCGTGTTCCTGATCTATAGCGGCAATATCGAAACCGGCGAGCCTTTCGCCAAGATCGGCTCGGCTGCCGTGGGTCTCGGCTTCCTGTGCTTTGCGCTGAACGTCTGGCGCAATGCCGGCGCCGGCAAGGCCGGCTGATGCAGCCGAGCTTTCTGCGCGCCGCTTTTACTGGCTGTGCAACTGCAGCGGACGTCGCACCTGCAGACGAAAACGGCCGCGCCCGATCCGCTCCATCTGCACGCAAGCCTGCCGTTCCGCTAAACGGCGCTGCAACAGCAGCAGGCGCGCCTCCAGGTTGTCGCCCAATGCCGGCAACGCCAGCGCCGGATCGAGACGTAGCTCGCGATTGCTGAAGCTGTCGCGGCCAGCCTCGGTGTATTGCGTCGCCAGGCGCCAGAAGATCGCGCCGGCCACGCCCTTGATCAGATAGTCGTCGTCGAGGAAGACGCTATGGTCTGCCGCGTAGTGGCGGATGCGCACCGGCGCTCCCTGCGCCTCATTCGCCACTGCCTTGACCAGGGTTTCGCCGTCCGCACGCTCCGGCTGCATGCCGCATTGCTGCATGATCAGCGCAATATGGTTAGCCAGCGTCATCAGCGCGTCCTCGTCGTCGTAGCTGAAGCGCAGCTCCTGATCGCTTTCGACGTAGATCACACCGAACAGCCGCTCGCCATGCACGATGGGTACGGCCAGCTGGCTGCGCGACGCGGCCAGGCCGG
Organism: Rhodocyclaceae bacterium; assembly: GCA_035564055.1. GTDB lineage: Bacteria > Pseudomonadota > Gammaproteobacteria > Burkholderiales > Rhodocyclaceae. Next base: position 8,135 of record DATMTO010000204.1, read on the forward strand.
GCAAGGGAATTTCGGTTTCGAGATCGAGGCCATGCGCGATGCTGTGCGCACGAATGGCGGCGTTGTAGGCGTATTCCGCGGTCATATGCGAAATGCGGATCGGCGTGCGTTCACGCGCTGCCACGCCGATGACCCCGGCACCGAGCGGGATCTCGGAGCCCACACCGGATTCGGCATAGCCGCTGCTGGCAACCGTATATAGGCGCGAGCCGCACTCATCGAGCATCAGCAACATGGCGTGACGAATGCCGAGCCCCTCGCGCAGCCCGCCCAGCAGCGTGTCGCAGAGGCCGGCCAGATCAGCGCAGGCGGAGAGCCGCTGCGTGAGCATGCGCAGCACCGGCAGGCTGTTGGTGCGAACCAGCGGCGAGGGGCGGCCGTGATCCAGCGCTTCGACGGCGGAGACGCGATAGACGTCCGAGCCCATGAGCCGATACACGCCCTCCATACCGGAGTGCGAGGCGATGCCGGCAAGCTTGGCCTTCATGCTCTCGAACAGCGGTCCTGCGGTTTCGGTGCGCAGATAGTGCAACGTCAGGCGATAGCTGGCGAAGGTGAAGGGATCGACCACCGTCACCTGAGCGTGCGGATTGGCGAGCACATTGCGCCGCGTCTTGTTGAAGAACTGGAAGGTCAGCGCCACATGCTCGCGATCGACGTACTGCACCTGCGAGAGGTAGGAAATATTCGGCGTACCGTCCGCATCGCAGGTGGCGATGGGGCACGGCACCGCACCTTCGAAGCAGTCGCGCAGGGGATCGAGATTGACCAGGGCGGGCGGATTTTTCATGCGCGCCTCAGGTACCCGACAGACAGCGGCCGGCCTGCGGCCCCGGCGTCTGCTCGAAAACCGCCTCGGGCAAGAAACTCAGAGCGATCAGCTCATGCCGGTCGGCAGCGTGATAAAAATCAGAGAAGGCGCGTTCATAGCCCTTGGGTTCAATCTGGTCGGCAAAG
>DATMTO010000205.1:0-1690 GCA_035564055.1 Rhodocyclaceae bacterium
GCTGCCAGACTGCTCCACCCCGCGTCAGAGAGGCGAAACTATAGCAGAGGCTTGCGGCGTGTGCAAGAGAAGATGCGGATTATTTTTATATTTCGCATCGAGCTCAGACGTAGACGTCGACGTTCTGGCCGAGATTGCCGGCTGCTTGCGTGACTGCCGCGGTGTTCTGCGCGGTCGCCTGCAGCAAGGCCAGTGCCGAGCTACCTTGTTGATCCAGCGCCTTTTTCAGCACCGCCATGCTGACCGCCTGCTGGGTGCGAACGGTCGCCATTTCGGTTGCCAGTGCTGCGATTGAAGAGACGTCCATGGCGATTTGACCCAGTTAAAAGAATTCCTGAGGAATTAACGGCCATCCTAGCCGAGACTTTAGAACTGCCCTAGAATGCCCCGCACTCGCAGTCCCGAAACACCGCAGCAATATCCGATAGCACGCAATGGCGACCAACAAATACGACGAATCATCCTTCCGTGTCCTCAAGGGCCTGGAACCGGTACGCGAACGGCCGGGCATGTATACCCGCACCGACTCGCCTGCCCACATCATTCAGGAAGTCATCGACAACGCCGCCGACGAAGCCCTCGCCGGTTTTGCCAAGGCCATCCATGTGACCTTGTATCAGGACGGCTCGGTGGCGGTGGCCGACAATGGCCGCGGCATTCCGGTCGGACTGCATCCCGAGGAAAAGATTCCCGTGGTCGTGCTGGCCTACACGCGCCTGCATGCCGGCGGCAAATTCGACAAGAAGGGCGGTAATTCCGCCTACGCTTTCTCGGGCGGCCTGCATGGCGTCGGTGTGGCGGTCACGAATGCGCTGTCGACCCGGGTCGAGGTCGAAGTACGCCGCGAAGGCAAGATCTACGCAATCGCCTTCAGCAAGGGCGGCGAGGATATCGGCGAACTCCAGGAGCTCGGCCCCTGCGGCAAGCAGACCGGCACGCGTGTGCGTGCCTGGCCCGACGGCAAGTATTTCGATTCGCCCAAGATTCCGCTCTCCGAAATCGAGCGCCTGCTGCGCTCCAAGGCCGTGCTGCTGCCGGGCGTGCAGGTCTCGCTCGACATCGAACAGGCCGACGGCAACATGCTCGGCAAGAGCTGGAGCTATCCGGACGGCCTGGCCGGCTACCTGCGCGAGCAGGCCGGCGACCACGAGCCGATCGCCCCGCTCTACGCCAGCGAGAAACATGCAGATGCCGACGATACGAGCTTCGCTGTCGGCGAAGGCGCTTCCTGGGCCTTCGGCTGGTATCTCGAAGCCGTGCCGTCAGAATCCTATGTAAACCTGATCCCGACCGTGAACGGCGGTACCCACGAATCCGGCCTGCGCGCCGGCGTGTTCGAGGCGGTCAAGTCCTTCGTCGAACATCACGCGCTACTCCCGCGCGGCGTCAAGCTGCAGCAGGACGACGTCGCCAGCCGCATGGCTTTCGTACTGTCGGCGCGCGTGCTCGATCCGCAGTTCCAGGGTCAGGTCAAGGAAAAGCTGAACTCGCGCGAAGCCGTGAAGCTGGTCTCGACCATGGTCAAGGATCCCTTCGAAATCTGGCTTAACAACCACGTCGAAGCCGGCAAGGCGATTGCCGAGCTGAGCATCAAACAGGCATTGGCGCGCCAGAAGAGCGCACAGAAGGTCGAGAAGAAAAAGCAGTCCGGCGTGGCCGTGCTGCCGGGCAAGCTGTCGGATTGCGAATC
>DATMTO010000206.1:0-8213 GCA_035564055.1 Rhodocyclaceae bacterium
CGAGATGTACCAATCGGGCGAACTGCAGCAGCAGATCTCTGCCCTGAAGTAAGTCCCGGCCGCAGACAAAAAAGCCCGCATCACGCGGGCTTTTTTGTTTTTTGGCATCCGTCCCGGCAACGCTTCTGGTCAGGAGCCTACAACGCGGTTGTTGGTGGCGGCCAGGCGACGCGATACCAGCCCCAGAAATGCCTCGTAGAAATGCATGCGCGCCGAATCCGAGGCATGACGCAAGGCATTGCGCGACACCATCGCGACCTTGACCGCGGTCTGGGCCACGGCGTCGGCAGTACGTCCATGCAGCGTCGGCGTCACCGCGATGATTTCACCGAACACGTCACCTGGGCCGAGCACGTCGAGCAAGGTACCCTGCTTGCTGATGCGCACCTCACCGTCGAGCAGGATGGCGAAGGTATCGCCGGCCTCGCCTTCACGCATCAGTTGCGTGCCGGGTGCGACCTCCTCCCATCTGGAGAAGCGCACCGCCTCCCAAATCTCGATATCGGAAAACTCCTTGAAGAAGGGCAAAACCCGCAGGGTTTCGAACTTTTCGATGTCGGGCGTATGCACGCGCTCGGTGAGGCGGCGGTTGCGGTAAGCCTGAGCCAGATCGACCGAGAACTCTTCCCAGCTTTGATAGCGTGCCGACAAATCTTTCTGCATCGCCCTCTGCACCACCGCATCGAGCGAGGAGCGCAGATCGCTGCGGAAAGTCGACGGCGGCGGCGGCGTGCTGTTGCAGATCTGGTAGACCATGTTGTAGTTGCTCGATGCCTGGAAAGGCAGACGACCGGTCAATAGCTGATACATGACCACGCCAAGCGAGTAGATGTCGGTCTGGTGATTGAGCGGATGTTCGCGCACCTGCTCCGGCGACATGTAGGCCGGGGAGCCGACTGCCGACACCTGGGTCTGGTCGTTATCCGGGGTGATCGCCGCACCGAAGTCGGAAACCTTGATGTCGCCCGACAGATTGCCGGCCTGCACCAGCAGAATGTTGGCCGGCTTGATATCGCGATGGGTGATGCCAAGCCGCTGCGCATACTGCAGAGCGCGCGTGCACTTGAAGATGACCTCGACCAGTGTCTCGATCGGCATCAGACGTTCGGGCGTACAGAAAGGTTCGAGCGTGCCGCCAGCAACGTACTCCATGACGATATAACTCATATCGTCATCATTGAGCACGGCTTCATGGATCTGCACGATACTCGGGTGATCGAGCTTGCCCGCGAGTGAAGCTTCGTTCATCAGCAGATGCCGATACATCAAGCCGCGCTCGCGGTCTTTCAGCACATGCGGGTAGATGACCTTGATGGCCACTTCGCGATCCTTCTCAGGATCGTAGCCAAGGTACACAATGCTGGTGGCACCTTCGCCCAGCTTGCCCCTGACTTCGTAGCGGCCGATTTTTTCCATCTGGCTAGATTTCCTTGCGGCGGCGTGCAATCGCTGCACGCACCTGCTCGGGTGCCGTGCCGCCAATGTGATTGCGCGCCGCCAGCGAACCTTCGACGGTCAGCACGGCATAGACGTCATCGGCAACCAGCGGCGAGAAGGACTGGAGTTCGGCCAGCGACAACTCGCTGACATCGCAGCCCTTCTGCTCGGCCGCGCGCACGGCGCGCGCCACGGCTTCGTGCGCATCGCGGAAAGGCAGCCCCTTCTTGACCAGATAGTCGGCCAGATCGGTCGCTGTGGCGAAGCCGAGATTGAGCGCGGCACGCATATTGTCGGCCTTGACCGTGATGCCCGGCACCATGTCGGCGAAGATGCGTAGCGTGTCGATCAGCGTGTCGGCGGTATCGAACAGCGGTTCCTTGTCCTCCTGATTGTCCTTGTTGTAGGCCAGCGGCTGGCCCTTCATCAGGGTCAGCAGGCCCATCAGGTGGCCGTAGACGCGGCCGGTCTTGCCACGTGCCAATTCAGGCACGTCGGGATTCTTCTTCTGCGGCATGATCGACGAACCGGTGCAGAAGCGGTCGGCAATGTCGATGAAGCCGACGCGCGGGCTCATCCACAGGATCAGCTCTTCGGAGAAGCGCGAGATGTGCATCATCGCCAGCGACGCGGCGGCGGTGAATTCGATGGCGAAGTCGCGATCCGACACTGCGTCGAGCGAGTTTTCGCAAACGCCGTCGAAGCCGAGCTCTTGAGCCACAAACTCGCGGTCGATCGGATAGCTGGTGCCGGCCAGGGCGGCAGCACCCAGCGGCAGGCGATTGACGCGCTTACGCGCATCCTGCATGCGCTCACGATCACGCTTGGCCATTTCCACATAGGCGAGCAGATGGTGGCCAAAGGTGACCGGCTGAGCGACCTGCAAATGGGTAAAGCCAGGCAGCGGTGTTGCTGCATGCTGTTCGGCGAGGTTCAACAGAGAAATCTGGTAATTCGCCAGCAGGCCGTCGATCGCGTCGATGGTGTCGCGCAGCCACAGGCGAATGTCGGTGGCCACCTGGTCATTGCGCGAACGGCCGGTATGCAGACGCTTGCCGGCATCGCCGATCAACGCGGTCAGGCGCTTCTCGATATTGAGGTGCACGTCCTCGTCGTCGAGATTCCAGTTGAATTCACCGCGCTCGATCTCGCCACGGATTTGCTCCAGCCCCTTGCGAATAGAGGCCAGGTCATCGCCGGAGATGATGTTCTGCTTCGCCAGCATGGCCGCATGCGCGAGCGAACCGCGGATGTCCTGCAAGGCCATGCGGTTGTCGAAAAACACCGACGCGGTGTAGCGCTTGACGAGGTCGGACACCGGTTCGGAAAAGCGGCCGGACCAGGCCTTGTTTTCGGCAGCGCCGTGGGATTGATCTGTCATAATGAAAATTCTTGTAAAGCAGCGGGTTGCAGCGAATAATTAAGTGATTTTCTTATATTTCGCCCATGTCTCCAAGTATACGGCATAACCTTCTCGCCACCGCCCTGCCGGATTTCCGCAATCTGGGCGTGTGGCTGCGCATCCTGCTGGGCGCCAATCTCCTGGGTTTGCTCTGGGTGCTCGCCCGCAATGGCGACTTGAGACAGCTGCCCAGCGAGTTCGTCGACATCGCGCTGTGGCTGGAACCGCCGCTGTTTGTGGTCCTGCCGCTGCTGCACCTGCTCAACCCCTGGCTCGCCGCCACGCACCCTGTGCGGGGGAAGCTGCTGGTCATGTCGCTCATCCTGCTTGTTGTCGGAGCGCAACACGTGATCTTCAGCACTGCCTTCAGCCCGCTCATCGAGGTCAGTGGATTGTCGCGCGCCCTGCTCTGGGCCGTACTGGTAGCGCTCGCGCTGCTCGGCTACTTTGCCTTGCGCAGCACCCTGTATTCGCCAGCCCTGGCTGAAGCCCGCCTGCTCGCGCTGACGGCACGCATCCGGCCGCACTTTCTGTACAACAGCCTGAATGCGGTACTCGGCGTCATGCGCCACGACCCGCGGCGCGCAGAGACTGCGCTTGAAGAATTGTCCGACCTGTTTCGCGTACTCATGAAAGAGAACCGCGAACTGGTGCCGCTGTCCGACGAAATCGGCCTTGCCCGCCAATACCTGGAGCTGGAGAAGTTGCGGCTGGGCGAGCGCTTGCGTATCGACTGGCAGATCGACGCCTGCCCCCCGGATACGCTGATGCCGCCATTGATGCTGCAACCTTTGCTGGAAAATGCCGTGTATTACGGCATCGAACCCGCAACAGCGCCGGCTACCGTTATTGTGAGTGTCGGCACCCAGGGGCAACGCGTGCGTATCGCCATCGCCAATCCCGTACACGCCCACGTGCATAGTCATGGCAATCACATGGCACTCGCGAATATCAAGGAACGCCTGATGTTGTTCTACGATCTTGAAGCCGATCTATCGGTGCGCGAACAGGACGGCTGGTACACAGTCGCGGTGGAATTGCCTCTGCGGCGTCAGGGTGCGGCATGAAGCCCATGCGCATCCTGATCGTCGACGACGAAGCCCCGGCGCGCTTACGGCTCAGGGATCTGCTCTCGGACCTGGCGCCGGAATTGCCGAACGAGGTCGTGGCCGAGGCCGGCGATGGTGTCGCTGCGCTGGAAGCTTGTACCGAGAGCAAGCCCGACGTTGTACTGACCGACATTCGCATGCCGCGCATGGACGGCTTGGAGCTGGCACAACATCTCGGCCGTCTGCCGCAGGTACCCGGCCTGATCTTCGTTACCGCCTTCGACCAGTATGCGGTCAAGGCCTTCGAACTGGCGGCGATCGACTACCTGCTCAAACCCATCCGCGCCGTGCGGCTTGCGGCGGCCCTGACAAAAGCGCGGCACTCGACCTTGCGCAACGAGCAGCTGCAGATTCTCGCGCCGCAGGGGCGCAGCATGTTGCGCAGCACCGAGCGCGGCCGCAGTCTGCTGGTGCCGGTCGCCGACATCCTGTTTCTGCGCGCCGAACAGAAATATGTCACGGCGCACACGCGCGAACGAGAATACCTGCTTGAGGAATCGCTCAACCAGCTGGAGCAGGAGTTCGGCGAACTGTTCGTGCGCGCGCACCGGAATTGCCTGGTGGCGCGTAATGCCATCGCCGGCTACGAGCGTGGCCTGCATGGCATCGGTGATGGCGAAGAAGGCAGTGAAGCGCAATGGCTGCTGTTGCTGCACGCGGCGCATGAAAAAATACCGGTCAGCCGGCGGCAGTGGCCGACGATCAAGGCCTTGCTCAAAGCCTAGGCAATAAAAAAGGAGGCCGCGGCCTCCTTTTTTATGTGGTCACGCGACAGATCAACCGCTGTTGCGCAAACCGGCGGCAATGCCGTTGATGGTGAGATGAATGATGCGCTTGGTGCGCTCGTCCGTCTCGCCGGTGCGATGACGATCCAGCAGTTCGATCTGCAGATGGTTGAGCGGGTCGAGATAGGGGAAGCGATTGCGGATCGAGCGCGCCAGCAGTGGGTTGGTTTCCAGCAAGGCTTTCTGCCCGGCAATTTCGAGCAGGGCGTCGATACTGCTCTGCCATTCGGCCTTGAGGCGCGGGAAGATGGCATTGCGCAGCTTTTCATCCTTGACCATCTGCGAATACCGTTCGGCAATGGCGATGTCGCTCTTGGCCAAAACCATGTCCATGTTTGACAGCAGGGTGTTGAAGAAGCCCCAATTACGGTTCATCTCGGCCAGCAACTGCATGCCGGCCTCGCCCTTGGCGGCGCGCCAGGCGGCGATGGCCGAGCCGAAACCGAACCAGCCCGGCAACATCAGGCGGCATTGCGACCATGAGAACACCCACGGAATCGCGCGCAGATCCTCGATCGCCGTGGTCTTCTTGCGCGAAGCCGGACGGCTGCCGATGTTGAGCGCCGAAATCTCGCTGATGACGGTCGACTCCCAGAAGTACTGCTCGAAGCCCGGCGTTTCGTAAACCATGTTGCGATAGGCCTTGAAGGCTTCGGCCGAGAGGAAATCCATGGCCTCGATGAACTCGGGGCGCGGGTCGTCGTGCTCGTGCGGCAGCAGCGTAGCTTCCAGCGTCGCCGAAGCGAGGATTTCGAGGTTGCGCCGGCCCAGCTCGGGATTGGCGTACTTGGAGGCGATGACTTCGCCCTGTTCGGTAATGCGGATGCGGCCCTGCACGGCACCCTGCGGCTGCGCCAGAATAGCCTGATAGCTCGGACCACCGCCGCGGCCGACCGAACCGCCGCGGCCATGGAACAGGCGCAGTGCAATGCCGTGCTTCTTGAATACATCGACCAGCGAATTCTCGGCCTGGTACAGCGACCAGCCGGAGGTCATGAAGCCGCCGTCCTTGTTGCTGTCGGAATAGCCGAGCATGCATTCCTGCACTTGGCCGCGCGACTCGAGCAGGCGGCGATACACCGGCAGGCTGAACAGCGCATCCATCACCGGGCCGCTGCGCTCGAGGTCGTCGATGGTTTCGAACAAGGGAATGATGTTCGCATCCAGCGCACCGTCCTGCGGGCGCAGCATGCCGGCCTCCTTGAGCAGAACGGCCACTTCCAGCACGTCGGAAACGCCGTCGGCCTTGGAGATGATGACGTTCTCGATGGCAGCCTTGCCGAAGCGCTCGTGAATCTGGCGTGCGGTCTGGAAAATCTTCAGTTCGTCGGCGGTCTCCTGGCTGTACTGTGCATATGGCGAGGACAGCAGACGCGGCGAGGCGATCTCTTCGACCAGCAGCTTGATGCGCATTGCCTCGTCGAGCGAGGCGTAGTTGGTACCGGGGCGCGCGACCTCGAGCAACTCGCCGACCGTGCGTTCATGCACGTCGGAGTTCTGGCGCAGGTCCAGCGAGGTCAGGTGGAAACCGAAGATGGAAACGGCGCGACGCAGGCGACGCAGGCGGCCGCGGCTGATCAGGAAAGAGCGGTCGGCGACGAGCGAGTCATGCACGACGTCGAGATCGCGCTTGAACTCCTCGGCATCGGCATAGGGTTCGCCAATCGGCGTGCCGTTCGGCGGCGGAATGTCGTCGAGCAGCTGGGCGGTCGCGCACAGGCGCGCATACATGCCGGCAATGGCCAGACGGTACGGTTCGGCCTCACGGTGCGGGCTGGTCTCCGGCGATTTCTCGGCCAGCGCCTGAAGTTCGGGTGTGATGTCGATCAGGCCGGCGGCGGCGGACAACTCCGAGCTCAGTTTCTTGAGTTGAGGAATGTAGAAATCCATGGCGCGGCGGCTTTGCGCACGCACCGCCTGGATCAGTACATCGGCGGTAACGAAGGGGTTGCCGTCGCGGTCGCCGCCGATCCATGAACCGGGGCGCAGGAAAGGCGCCAGCTCCGGCGTGCGCTCGTCGCTCTTCCAGCCCGGCACGACCTTGGCCAGATGGTCTTCGAGCTCGGTGTACAGCAGCGGCAGTTGCTTGAGGAAGGTGGTGTCGTAATAGGTCAGCGCATTCGAGACCTCATCCATCACCGACAGCTTGTTCTTGCGCAGGAGTCGCGTCTGCCACAGGGTCAGCACTTCGCGCTTCAGCATCTCCTCGCGCGCGGCCAGCTCGTCCGGGGTCAGCATGGTGCGGTCGCGCTCTTCGAGGATGCCGGCAATCGCCCACTGGCAATCGAGAATGCTCTTGCGCTGCACTTCGGTCGGGTGTGCCGTCAGTACCGGGCTGACCAGGGCGTTACCGAAGAAATCGGCCAGTCCCTTGGCATCGACGCCGCTATCGAGCGCGCGCTTCAAGGTGTATTGCAGCTCGCCTTCACGCGGCGGCGAACCGGCCAGCGCATGGGCACGGCCGCGGCGAATGTGGTGCTGATCCTCGGCGATATTGGCCAGATGCGAGAAATAGCTGAAGGCACGTACGACCTGACTGGTTTCCTCCAGCGACAGGGCGTCAAGCACGGCCACCAGCTCGCGACGGGCATCGCTGTCGTCGTTGCGGTGATAGCGCAGGGAGAGCTGACGGATCTTTTCGATCGTATCGAAGACCGCTTCACCCTCGCGTTCGCGCACGGTGTCACCGAGCAGACGGCCAAGCAGGCGGATGTCTTCGCGTAGCGGCTGGTCCTTGTCGAGGGTATCGTTACTCATCGCATTCCTTCATGCCGGCACAAGACCGGCGATCAATCCAACAGTACTAGTCCAAAATCTGGCCCGCATCACGCACGAGCCGCTCCAGGCACTTTCCCGGCATGGACGGAAATACCGCCATGCTAGAATCGACGCCACTTTACAGACGCACGGCAATCATTCCGTGCGCCCATCCAGACTCCTTTAGAGATCCCCTCGTGAGCACTGCTGCGCAAAAACATCCTGCCCCCGAACGCATCGTCATCGCGACCCGGGAGTCGCGTCTGGCGTTGTGGCAGGCCGAGCATGTGCAAGGCCTTTTGCGTCAATTATATCCGGGATGCAGCGTCGAGCTGCGCGGCATGACCACAAGAGGCGACCAGATCCTCGACCGGCCGCTGTCCAAGGTGGGCGGCAAGGGCTTGTTCGTCAAGGAGCTGGAAACGGCCCTGCTCGACGGCAGCGCCGACATCGCCGTGCATTCGCTCAAGGATGTGCCCATGGTGCTGGCGGATGAGTTCAAGCTCGTGGCCATCGGCCCGCGAGAGGTGCCCTTCGACGCCTTCGTCTCGAACAAGTACGCCAGCCTCGACGACCTGCCGCCGGGCGCCGTGGTAGGAACCTCCAGCCTGCGCCGCGAGGCCCAGCTGCACGCGCGCTACCCCTATCTGGCCGTCAGCCCCCTGCGCGGCAATCTGGATACGCGCCTGAGGAAGCTCGACAGCGGCGAGTACGACGCCATTA
>DATMTO010000207.1:0-6521 GCA_035564055.1 Rhodocyclaceae bacterium
AGTCCGCGAGCAAACTCCGAGGCCCCCAGAAAACTTAGAGTAGCGGTGGCACCGCCCGCATTCGAAAGAGTAAGGAATTTAAGAGTCCTCAACTCCGAATCCTCAACAAGGCGAAGCAGTTGCTCCCAGCGCGTATCGACATACTTGAGTCGAGCTGAGCGGATGGGGTCTGGAGTGTTAGAGAGTTTTTGATTGGGCATATGTCTAACTTTGAAGTTAACGACATTGCTGTCGGTTTATTTGCCGAGTGTCGGTAGATATGCAGCCTCTTTCCATCATTTGCTCCGAAATATCGGCTCATTTTCTATCGGGACACGGCGACACACCCGATGGCAGACCGCACTCAGTCCTGTTGCAAAATCTTGAGCAGTGGCGAAGCATAGTCGCGCCGATACAGCACCACGACCACCAGCGTCGCTGCGCCGATGAAGAGCCAGGGCTGGATGAACCAGGCCAGGGCGGCGAGGCCGAAATAGTAGGAACGCACGCCGCGATTGAATTCGTCGCCGGCCATGGAGTTCACCGCGGCCATTTTTTGCGCATAGATCTCGTGGCCGTGATCGGCAGCAGCCACCGTCTTTGAGTCGGGGGCGGCACCGATCATGATGGAAAGCAGATTAAATTCGCGCAGCGCCCAGGTGAACTTGAAATAGGCGAACACGAAAACGAAGATCAGCAGCACCAGGCGCAGTTCCCACAAGGCCCGCGCCGACTGGCGGGCGAAGGGCAGTTCGGAGAGGATGCCCATGGTCTGATCGAGCGTGCTCCACAGCGCCATCAGACCGGCGATCACGTAGATCGTGGTGTTCGCATAGAAGGACACGCTGCTCATCAGGTTACCGATCAACGACGAGTCGGCGACGCGATTCTCGCGTTGCAGCAGTTGCCGAGCCCATTGCAGGCGGTAGCCGTGCGATGCGCCGACCAGCGAGCCTTTGCCATGCTGGCCGTGACTGGCAAACCAGTTGTAGCCGCCCCAGCAGATCAGGAACCAGACAAAGGCGATGATATCGATGGCGGCAATTTCGCCGCTCAGAAGACTTTTCATTGTTTCTTGTCTATGTATTTGTCGAGCCAGTCCACCAGCGGCATCGGCTTGTCGTACAGATAGCCCTGATGGATCACGTCGCCGCGCGCCTTGAGGAAATCGGCCTGGGCCTGTGTCTCGACGCCTTCGGCGACGACCTGCAGGCCGAGCGTGCGCGCCACGCCGAGGATGGTTTCGACCAGGGCCGCATCGCTGGGCGTGGTCGGCGCATCCATGATGAAACTACGGTCGATCTTGAGCTCGTGGATGGGCAAACGCTTGAGATAGGACAGGCTGGAATAGCCGGTGCCGAAGTCGTCAAGCGAAAAATGCACGCCCATGCCGGCCAGTTCGAGCATCTTGGCGGTGACCCCGGCCATGTTGTCGATGATGATGCTTTCGGTGATCTCGAACACCAGATACGCGGGATCGGCGCCGGTCAGGGCCAACAGGCTGCGCACCTCGTCGACGAAGCCGTCCTGTTCGAAGTGCTTGGCGCTGATATTGAGTGCGATGCGCAGCAGCTGGCCGCGCGCGTCGAGTTGCGCCAGCAGCTGACAGGCCTCGCGCAGCATCCAGCGTTCCAGCTCGAAGATCAGGTCGGATGATTCGGCCAGCGGAATGAACATGCCCGGCGGCACCAGCCCGCGTTGCGGATGTTCCCAGCGGATCAGCGCCTCGGCGCTGACCTGGCGACCTGCCGCATCGACCTGAGGCTGCAGGTAGATGCGCAACTGGTTTTCGGGCGCGGCACGGCGCAGCTCCTGCTCCAGCCGATAGCGGTCGCGGATTTGCTGGCCCATGACCGCCTGGAAGAACACCGTCTGGCCGCCGCCCTGGTCGCGCGATTGACTGGTCGCCCAGTCGGCCTGTTGCAGCACGTCGTTGGCTTTGTCCTGCAAGTCGTCCGGGAACACGACGATGCCAACGCTGAAGTTCAGATCAATGGACTCTTCGCCGATGCGGTAGGGTTCAAGCAGTTGCGTCAGCAGCTGCTCGACCATGTCCAGCGCCAGACGCCCGACTTCGTCGCGACTGCTGCTCTGGTGCGCCAGCAGGATGCCGAATTCGTCGGCGCCGATACGCCCGACGAAATGCTCAAGTCCGAGCAGCTGGCGCATACGCGTCGCCACTTCCTTGAGCAGCAGGTCGCCGAACATCAGGCCGTGGGTTTCGTTGATCGCCTTGAAGCGGTCGATGTCGAGAATCACCATGCCGGCATGGCGCTGGCTCTGCACCAGTTCTCCGATACGCTTGTCGAGTTGGCGGACGAAGGCGCTGCGGTTGCCCAGCCCCGTCATCGCATCCTCCAGCGCCATGCGCTCGGCCAGCAGTTGGGCGCGATGAATTTCGGTCAGATCCGAAAATACCGCCACATAGCTCTGCGTATGCCCATGCGCGTCGCGAATGGCACTGACGCTGAGCCATTCCGGAAAGACCTCGCCATTCTTGCGCCGGTTCCAGATGTCGCCCGACCAGGCGCCGTCCTTCTGCAAGGTCGCCCACATGGCGCGATAGAAGCCGTCGTCATGACGTCCAGAGGCCAACAGATTGGGATTGCGGCCCTTGACCTCGGCCTCGCTGTAGCCGGTGACGCGGGTGAAGGCCGGATTGGCGGCCACGATTCTGGCCTTGGCGTCGGTCACCAGGATGGCCTCGCTGGCCGACTCGAACACGCGCGAGGCGAGTTGCAGGCGTTCTTCCGAACGGCGCCGGTCGCTGATGTCACGCACGTAACCGTGCCAGGTGGTACTGCCGTCGGGCTGACGCTCGGGCTGGGCGTTGCCGCTGCGCCAGTGCACGCCGCCATCGGGCAGCACGACCCGATATTCCTCGCTCCACAATTCCAGGGTGCGCATCGAGTACTCGATGCTGGCCATTACGGCGGGACGGTCGTCCGGATGAATGCGGGATACGATGATCTGCGGATCGGCATTGACCTGTTCGGGCGTAGCCCCGTAGATCGCCTGGACGCCTTTGCTGATATAGGGATAGTGGCCGCTGCCATCCGGAAACTGCTGGTACTGGAAGATCATGCCCGGTACATGCTCGGCAAGATTACTGAGCAACTTGTGGCTTTCGCGTATCTCGGTCTGGTACGCCTTCTGGGCGGTGATATCCATGGTGCTGGTCATGACGACGCCATAAGTTTCCTCATGGCCGGGCAGCACGAATAGACTGATCACGACATCGCGCACTTCCCCGTCGAGCCGGGTGATGCTGGTCTCGCCGTGGTGGTAGCACAGCCCTTCGCTCATGGCGATCAACTGCTCGGTGAACAGATGGATGGTGTTCGAGTTGAAGAAGCCGTCGATCGCCTCATGCGTATCTTCCAGCGCATTGGCGCCAACCAGTGCCAGCGCCGCCTCATTCACATCCAGTACCCGCACCAGCCCTGCCAGTCGCCAAATTTCGGCCGGGCGTTCGCGGAAATAGGCCTCGAAATCCGCATGACCCTTGGCGCGAATTTCATCGAGCGCAACCTTCACGGCCGAGCGGTCCTCCTTCCACAGGGCAACCGGCGCGTACTGGTAGAGCGACTGGAAATGCGCTTCGCTCTCGGCCAAGGCATCGGCTTGCCGTTCATGCTTGATGCGCGAACCGATCAAGGTGCCGAGCAGCGCCGTGGCAACCGGATAGACCAGCATCACCGGCAGCGCAATCGCATCCAGCAAAGTACTGGCGTTGGCCTTGGGCAGAAGCAGCACCAGGATGATGAGCATGCACACGTGCAGCACCACCCCGAACAGATAGAGCTCGCGGATACCGACATGGCGATTGGGGTCACGGCGCCAGCGGCGCCACAGCAGGCCGAGACAGCCCGCGCCGAGAATCACGCAGACGCCGGCCGGGGCGCCGATACCCCCGACGTAGAACCGGTAAGCCGCGGTCACCAGCATCAGGATGCAGGTGGGCACGAAGCCGAAGAACAGGCCGGAAATCCCGAGCAGCACCGAACGCGTGTCGAAAAACACACCGTCCGTCATGTACATGGGATTGAGCATGATGGCCATGCCGACCAGGCCAAGCGCCAGACCAACAGGGACGCCGACGCCGCTGAGACGCTGGAAGCGCACGCGACTGCTGGCCAGATCGTAGAGATAAACGATCAGCAGCAGCAATGCCGCGTTGTTGAGCAGCGTCAACAGAATTTGATGATTCAAGACTTCCCCCAAGGATCAGACGGGATTATAGGTGGAGCCCTGTCCACGTCCCTGCCCTGGATCAACTTTACCTGCTCTGTAAACGCGCGACCAGTCCGGAGTGCCTCACAATGCGCCGCAGGCAGGCTGCGCGCAACACTGCCTCGCCGGCCCAGATCGCCACCGTCCGCCGCGCGCGGGTCACCGCGGTGTAGACCAACTCGCGCGTGACCAGCTCGCCCTGCTCGTCCGGCAGCACCAGCGCCACCTCGTCGAATTCGGAGCCCTGACTCTTGTGCACGGTCATGGCCCAGGCTGTTTCGTGCGCCGGCAGACGCGCCGGCGCGAGCAAACGCAGCCCCTCCTCGCCAGGGAAGGCAATCCGCAAGTCGCCACTGACCGGATCGGCGACGCAGATGCCGATGTCGCCGTTGAACAAGCGCAAGGCGTAATCGTTGGCGGCGATCATCACCGGCTTACCGACATACCAGTGGCTGCGCGGCGGAATGACGCCTTGGGCGGCGAGGCCTTTCTCGATTTCCGCGTTCAGCGTCACCACGCCCGCAGGCCCGCGCCGGGTCGGCGTCAGCAGACGGAAACGTGCAAAAAGATCGAAGATCTCGTCCGCCGCAGCAGCCTTGGTCGCCGCCACGAAATCCGCATAGCGATGCACCGCATGCGAGATAACGGCATGGCGGCTGCCCTCCGGCGACCAGCGCAAATCATCGGGCGGGCGGTGCAAGAGCTGCACCGCCGCATCCGCATCGCCATCACGCAGCAGGCCGGCCAGACGGCCGATGCCGCTATCGGCGTCAAAACGGAAACTCACGCCCAGCGTGGACGCACCGGCGCTGCACAGATCGGCAAACACCGCCCCGGCGTCCACCGAGGCCAGCTGGTCGCGGTCGCCGAGCAGAATCAGCCGCGCCGTCTCCGGCAAGGCCGCGAGCAGGCGCGCCATCAAGGCCAGATCAATCATCGAGGCTTCATCCACCACCAGCACATCGCAATCGAGAGGATTGTCGGCATCGTGCCGCCAGACCATGCCACCGCCTTGCGGCCGAGCCCCCAGCAGCCGATGCAGGGTCTGTGCGGTCTCGGGCATGGCGGCCCTGATTTCCGGGTCCAGCGGGAGCCGCGCCTTGGCTGCGCGAATCGCATCCTGCATGCGCGCAGCAGCCTTGCCGGTCGGCGCGGAGAGCAGAATCTTCAACGGCGGGGGAGCCGGTTCGAACTGGAAAGACTGTTGCAGCGCAGCGCCTGCGAGGTCGGTCGCAGCGCGGCCGGCGCTCTTGTGGCTTATATCCTGCGCGATCAGCAAAGCCAGAATGCTGGCGAGCGTGGTCGTCTTGCCGG
Organism: Rhodocyclaceae bacterium; assembly: GCA_035564055.1. GTDB lineage: Bacteria > Pseudomonadota > Gammaproteobacteria > Burkholderiales > Rhodocyclaceae. The sequence continues at coordinate 5,527 of DATMTO010000207.1, forward strand.
TGCCCGGCCCGCCGGAAATCAGAATGCGCCGCTTCTGCAACGCCGCCACGGCGGCGGCGCGCTGATCGCGCAGCCTGTCCTCGCCTGCCGCGGGCTTGGGAAACAAGGCCTGAACCTTTGCCTCGAGCGGCCTGGACAGCGGCTGCGCCTCTCCCGTCTGCCAGGCTGCCGCCACTGCGCACTCGTAGTCGAAGTAGCGACGCATGTAGAGACGCGCCCCATCAAGCACCAGCGGCGTGTAGGCGTCGGCATCGCCGCAGGCGGGATGCGCGTGCAATACGTCGGACCATGCCGCCAGCGGCGGTGCGGAAACAAGGCCGCCGAGAACAGGCTGTTCGGCCAGCGCCGCCAGATCGAGGCAGACATGGCCGGCGCTGGTGAGCTGGCTCAGCAAGGCCGCCGCCAGCACCACCGGCGCATTGCTCCCGTAGGGCACCTCCGCCATCGGTGACGAAGGGGTCACGCCATGGCCGGCGATCAGACGTGCGAAATGCACGTCGAGGTCGACCAACAGCCCTTGGCGGCGCGCCTGTTCGATGTGCTTCAGCATTGCGTCGGCATTGCTCATGCGAACACCCGCGCTTTAGTCGCCAGACAGGCGGCTACCCGTTCCACCATCGCGCGCGCAGGGCGCCAGGCAAACACGCCGCTACCGGGCTGTTCCGCACGCATCCCGCGCAGGAACAGATACAGTGCGCCGCCGCAATGGCGATCGTAGTCGTAGTCGGGCAGACGTTGCTGCAGCGACAGATGCAGGGCCACGCCGTAGAGCAGCGCCTGCAGGTCGTACATGGCCTCGGCCATGGCCCGGGCCAGCTGCGGCGGCGCGTAGTCGCGCATCAGGGGGCCGAGATGGTTGGACTTGTAGTCGAGCACGTAGAAGCGCTCTTCATGGGCGAACACCAGATCGACGAAGCCTTTGAGGAAGCCAGCCAGATGGGCCGGTTGCAGCATGCGGATACGCTCGGCCAGGCGGCCGTCGGCACCGGCTTCAG
>DATMTO010000208.1:0-7801 GCA_035564055.1 Rhodocyclaceae bacterium
ACACCCGGAAACAAATCCCGGCAACGCCTTGTCTGATCTCGGTCAAGGCACCGAGCAAACGATAGGCCTGATAGTTGCTACCTGAGGAAAACAGATACAGGTCGTGTTCACTTGCCGCTGGCGGAAAGGCATACGGATCATGCATACGGAAGGAACGCTTCCCCTCCTGCACATGCAGGCGCCAGGGCTGGGTCGGCGGTTCGCTGCAATGCCACTCGAAGATGCCGCCGTTGCCGGCCGGGCGCAAGGAAATATGTTCTCCGTCACATTCCAGCGCTATGCTGTGGGCATGTGGATTAAAAACGCGCACGCACCAGTTTGCCCCATCACGGTGCAAGCCGAGCACTCGGAAGGGATCGTACTCACGCGCTTCGAGCAGGGGGCGCATTTCAACAGTCGCCATTGCAACACCATCCAGTCATCATGCAATCCGGGGGCAGCAATTGCCCCGCTACGAAGTTCCGCGAGAAACGCGTTCTCTGGAGCAGTATTTCATAAACCCGTGCAGTCATTGTAGCCGCGAGAGAAGAACATGCCCGAATCCAATACGCAGAATGCAGCCGGTCGTCATGTCAGCCATCTGACGCGCAATACCTATGCCATCGTGCTGGCCGGTGGTCGCGGCAGCCGCCTGATGCAACTCACTGACTGGCGCGCCAAACCGGCGGTGCCCTTCGGTGGCAAGTTCCGCATCATCGACTTTGCACTGTCGAACTGCGTTAACTCCGGCATCCGGCGCATCGGCGTGGCCACCCAGTACAAGGCACAAAGCCTGATTCGCCACATCCAGCACGCGTGGTCATTCCTCGAGGGTCGCTTCCACGAAGGCGTCGATTTGATGCCGGCGCAGCAGATGATGGGCGAGGGCTGGTATCGCGGGACTGCCGATGCGGTGTACCAGAACATCGATCTGCTGCGTCACAACCGTCCCAAGTATGTGCTGATCCTGTCGGGCGACCACATCTACAAAATGGACTACGGACGCATGCTGGCCGAGCATGTCTGGAACGATGCCGAGCTGACCGTCGGCTGCATTGACGTGCCGCTGGACGACGCCCGTGCGTTCGGCGTGATGGGGGTCGATGAAGGCAGTCGCGTGACCAGCTTTGTCGAGAAGCCGGCCAACCCGCCCGCCATTCCCGGCGCCCCTGATCGCGCCCTGGCCTCCATGGGCATCTACGTCTTCAACGCCGACTCGCTCTATGCCGAACTCGCGCGCGACAGTCACGATCCTGAATCGAACAACGACTTCGGCAAGGACATCATTCCGCACATGCTTGGGCAAAACAAGCGGGTGTTCGCGCACAGCTTCAAGAACAGCTGCGTCGGCGGCAGCAGCCCCGACAAGCCCTACTGGCGCGACGTCGGCACCATCGACGCCTACTGGGAGGCAAATATGGAACTGACCAAGGTCAGCCCCGAGCTGAACATGTACGACGAGGAATGGCCGATCTGGACCTATCAGGAACAGATGCCGCCGGCCAAGTTCGTCTTCGACGACGACAATCGCCGCGGCATGGCGGTCGACTCGCTGGTGTCCGGCGGCGACATCATCAGCGGCGCAGTCATCCGCCGTTCGCTGCTGTTCTCGCGCGTCAATGCCTACGACGGTGCGGTAGTCGAGGATTCGGTGGTGCTGCAGGGCGTAGACATCGGTGCCGGGGCCAAGATACGTCGCGCCGTCATCGACAAGCGTTGCAAGATACCGGCTGGCATGCAGATCGGCTACGACCTCGAAGAGGACAAGAAGCGCTTTTACGTGAGCGAAAAGGGCATCGTCCTGGTCACTCAGGACATGCTCGGCCAACGCGCACCGCGCATTGGCTGAACCACGTACGAGCGACCGCTGAATGCACAAGATCGATCTCGTTTTTCTCTGGCATATGCATCAGCCGGACTACCGCGACCACAGTGTCGCCGGTGCGCCGGAGTTTGTGCTGCCCTGGGTCTATCTGCATGCGATCAAGGACTACTGCGACATGGCGGCGCACCTGGAGCGGCATCCCAAGGTGCGCGCGGTAGTCAACTTCGTACCGGTGCTGGCCGAACAGATCGAAGACTACGCACAGCAATTCAAAAGCGGAGCGTTCCGCGATCCGCTGCTGCGCCTGCTCGCTACGCCGGAAGGCACGGCGCTCGAGCTTGAAGACAAGCGCAAGATACTCGATGCATGCTTCCTGGCCAATCACGCCACCATGCTCGATCCCTTCCCCGACTATCAACGCCTGCATGCGCTGTTCAGCAGTCTCGGCAACCCGGCCTGCGGCGATCCCATCCTCGACTATCTGTCCGACGGCTACTACTTCGATCTGATCACCTGGTATCACCTGGCCTGGAGCGGCGAGTCCGAGCGGCGCAAGGAAAAGTTGCTGCAGGACCTGATCGCCAAGGGCCACAACTTCAGCTGCGCCGACCGCATGGCGCTGCTAGCGTGGATGGGCAGGACGCTAAACGACCTGCTGCCACGCTACGCTGCACTCGCCAAGCGCGGCCAGATCGAACTCAGCTGCACGCCGCAGACGCATCCGCTCTCGCCGCTGCTGCTCGATCTGCGCGCCGGACAGGAAACCGTGCCCGAAGCGGCGGCGCCGACGGCGGCGGAATATCCGGGCGGCGCAGCGCGCGTCCATCGTCACATCGTCGCCGCACGAGAAAGCCATACGCGACGTTTCGGCACGCCACCGACGGGCATGTGGCCGGCCGAAGGGGCGATCTCCACCGAATTCGCGCGGCAGATGGCAGCCGAAGGCGTGCGCTGGATCGCCAGTGGCGAAGGCGTACTGCACAACAGCCTCAACCGCGCCGGCATGAAAGTCGAACACCCGGCCTGGCAACCCTGGAAGCTGGATCGTGCGCCCGGAATGACGATGTTCTTCCGCGACGAGCACCTATCCGACCTGATCGGCTTCGAGTACGGCAAATGGCATAGCGGCGATGCGGCCCACCACTTCGTCGAGCAGGTCACCAATACCGCCAGCCTGGCCCCGGCGACGGAACATGAACAACAACAACGCCCGATGGTCGCCGTCATTCTCGACGGCGAGAACGCGTGGGAGTACTACCCCTACAACGGCTGGTACTTCTTCGACGAGTTGTACATGCTGCTGGAAAAGAACGCACTGATTCACACCACCACCTTCGCCGCAATGGTGGCGGAGCGGCCTGCGCCGAATGCAACGCTGCCGGCACTGACGGCAGGCAGCTGGGTCTATGGCACGCTGTCGACCTGGGTCGGCGACCCCGCCAAGAATCGCGCCTGGGACCTGCTCGCCGCGGCCAAGACGGCCTACGACGCTGCCTTTCCCGGACTGAACGGCGATCAAAAGATGGCGGCCGAGCAACAACTCGCCATCTGCGAGAGCTCCGACTGGTTCTGGTGGTTCGGCGACTACAATCCAGGCCCGTCGGTCGAGAGCTTTGACCGCCTCTATCGCCGCAATCTCGCCAACCTCTACCGCTGCCTGCAACTCGAACCGCCGTCTGAACTGGAAACCCCGATCTCCGCCGGCGGCGGCCACGCCGAAGGCGGTGGAACCATGCGCCGTGCCAGCTAATCCCGAGAGATTCATATGACCATCTCCCTCCTGCTTGGTGTTCACGCCCATCAGCCCGTCGGCAATTTCACCGAGGTCATCGACGACGCCCACTTGCGCTGCTACGGCATGTTCATCCGCGTGCTGCACAAATATCCGGGCTTCCGCTTCAGCGTACATTTCTCCGGCTGGCTGTTGGATATGCTCTACGAACATCATCCGGAAGATATGCAGCTGCTCGCCGAGATGACCGAGCGCGGTCAGGTCGAGTGGTTCGGCTCCGGCGACTGCGAACCGGTGCTGGCGGCGATTCCGCACCGGGACCGGCTGACCCAGATCGAGACGCTGTCGGCCAAGATCGAGCGCTACACCGGCACGCGGCCGCGCGGCGCGTGGCTGACCGAGCGCGTCTGGGAGTCGGCTGTGGCGGCATCGCTGGCCGAGGCGGGAATCGAATACGTGGCCGTCGACGACTATCACTTCCTCTGCGCCGGGACTCCGGCACACAAGCTGGACAGCTTTTACACCACCGAGGAAAGCGGCAGCACGCTCGACCTGTTCCCGATTTCCGAACAGGCGCGCTATCGCCTGCCCTTCTCGCCCGCCGGCGAGGTGGTGGCCTGGATGGAGGATCTCGCCCGCCAGGGGCAGCGCTCGGTCATTTATTTCGACGACATCGAAAAGTTCGGTATCTGGCCGGAGACCTACAACTGGGTCTACGAGCGCGGCTGGCTGGCCCAGTTCATCGAAGGCGTGCTCGCCTCAAAGCTGATCCGCACCCAGACTTACGCCGAATACCACGCCGCCAACGCAACGCGTGGCGTGGTTTATCTGCCGACCACCTCCTACATTGAGATGAACGAATGGTCGCTGCCGGGGCCAGCGGCGCGTACCTATCACGCGTTGGTGGAAAGCGAAAAACAGCAGGGCCGCTTCGAGGCGCACAAGCCTTTTCTGCGCGGCGGCATCTGGCGCAACTTTTTCTCGCGCTATCCGGAATCGAACTGGATGCACAAGCGCACGCTAGAAGCCTCGGCGCGCTATGCCGAGCTGGCGCCGGCACTCAAGACCGAAGCCCTGCAGGAACTGCTGCATCGCTCGCAAGCCAATGACGCCTTCTGGCATGGCCTGTTCGGCGGCCTCTACCTGCCGCATCTGCGGCGCGCCATCTGGAACAATCTGCTGGCGCTGGAGGCGCGGCTGGATGCAATCGCGCCGCGCGCACCGGTCTCCGGCATCGACCGCGATCTCGACGGCTGCACCGAAGTCTTCCTCGCCGACCGTAACCTGCTGGCCGTCATCCGGGCGGACAGCGATGCGGCACTGGTCGAACTCTCCAGCTACACATTGAACCAGAACTTCGGCGATACGCTGCGTCGCTACGAAGAGGGCTATCACGCACGCATCGTGGCAAGCGAGACGACGGTGCATCCCGCCACCGTCGCGGCCGGCGATGCGGGGATCGCATCGGCACACGATCGCATCTCGTTCAAGCACGTGATCACGCCAGCCGATGTGGAGCCGGACATACGCCCGCGCGGGCTGTTTGTGGACACCTGGCTGGCGGCGGACGGCACTGCCATCGTGCCCGACTATATTGCTGTCGGCCCGCAGAGCTACAGCGCCGACGACGGCGCGACGCTGCGCCTGCGCAAGAGCTATGCGCTCGACGGCGGCAGCCTCAAGGTCAGCTATCTGGCTTCGGACCGGGGCACCCTGCAGATCGAAATCAATCTCGCCATGCCCAGCTGCGACGGCTACGCCGGCCGCTACATGCTGGCCGACGGCAGCATCCCGTGTGGCTTTGGCCAGGCGCTGGAGCTTGAAACGGCAACGCGTCTGACGCTGGTGGATGGCGTACTCGGCGGCAAACTGATCCTGGCTGCCAACCACGCCCTGGCGATCAGCGGCCGGCCGCACTTCACCGTGTCGCAGTCGGAAGCCGGCTTTGAAAAAATCATGCAGGCGGCCACACTCACCTTGCGCTGGGACGCGCTGCCCGAGCAGACGCTCGAAATCACCCTGAGCGCCGAGACCGGTGAATAAATCCGGGCATAGCCCATCCAGACTACGTGCCGGCCTGAACCAGCGTCTGCTGGCTCGGGTAAAGTCTGGTTTGTCATCCCGTTCAATGGAATTCACGCCGTGGCCCTGACCTCAACCCCCGCCTGGCGCGCACTGGTCGCCCATACTGCGCCGCCGTTGCCGCATCTGCGCGAGCTGTTCGCCACCGATCCGCAGCGCTTCGATCGTTTCTCCGTCGGCTTCGATGGCTGGTTGCTCGACTATTCAAAGCAGCGCGTGAATACCGAGACCATGAGCCTGCTGGCAGCACTTTGGCAGACCGCCGATGTGCATGGCTGGATCAGCCGCATGAACAACGGCGTGGCAATCAATCACACCGAAGCGCGTGCCGTCGGCCATACCTGGCTGCGTGCGCCCCTGCCGCGCCCCGAGGTTTCAGCGGTGCTGGCACAGATGCGCAGTTTCTGCGAGGCAGTGCACAGCGGCGCATGGCGCGGCGCCACCGGCGAACGCATCACCGATGTGGTGAATATCGGCATCGGCGGCTCCGACCTCGGCCCACGTATGGTGACGCAGGCACTGAACGCCTGCGCCGTGCATGACTTCAAGGTGCACTACGTCGCCAATCTCGACGCCGCCGATCTGGCGCTCAAACTGAAGCATTTGCAGCCCCAGCACACCCTCTTCATCGTCTGCAGCAAGACCTTCACTACCCAGGAGACGATGCAGAACGCCACCTCGGCACGCAACTGGCTGGTCGCTGCGCTCGGCGAAATGGCCGTCTCCAAGCACTTCGTGGCGGTGTCCACCAATCTCGACGCGGTCGCCAAGTTCGGCATCGATCCGGCCAATGCCTTTGCCTTCTGGGACTGGGTCGGCGGCCGCTATTCGCTGTGGTCGGCGGTCGGCCTGTCGACCGCGCTGGCAATCGGCTATGCCAACTTCGAGCAGCTGCTGGCCGGCGCCGCCGCCATGGACGAACATTTCTTCACCGCACCGGTGGGCCAGAACCTGCCCGCACTGCTGGGCCTGCTGCAAGTCTGGAATACCAGTTTCCTTGGCGCGCCAACCCAGGCCATCCTGCCCTACAGCCAGTCGCTGGAACTGCTGCCGCGGCATCTGCAGCAGCTGGAAATGGAATCCAACGGCAAGCGCGTGGATCGCGAAGGCAATGAGCTGCAAGCGCCGGCTTGTCCGGTGATCTGGGGCGAGCCGGGCACCAACGGCCAGCACGCCTTCTATCAACTGATTCACCAGGGCGGCCGGCTGATTCCCTGCGACTTTATCGCAGTAAAGCAGCCCGACCACGATCTGCCCGGCCACCACGCCAAGCTTTTGTCGAACTGTTTCGCCCAGAGCGAGGCGCTGATGCGCGGCAAGACCCTGGCCGAAGCACAAGCCGAACTCGGCACCGGCGCGGATGCGGTGCTCGCCGCCAACAAGGTCTTCCCCGGCAACCAGCCCTCGACCACGCTGTTGATGCCGGCCATCACGCCGTACAGCGTAGGCCAGTTGGTGGCGCTCTACGAGCACAAGGTCTTTGTCGCCGGCTGTTTGTGGGATATCAACTCCTTCGACCAGTGGGGCGTGGAGTACGGCAAACAGCTGGCCGCGCGCCTGCTGCCGGTGATTGAGGGCGGTACGGAAAACACGCAGCTCGATAGTTCGACAGCCGGGCTGATCCGGGCAAGCCGGGTATAAAATCAGGGCATGAAGACCATTGCCCTGATTTTCTCGCTCGCTGTTTGCGCCCTTCCGGCCCACGCCGCAAAGCCAGTCACCCAGTCCGAGGCCGAAGCGTTTTTCAAGCGTCTGCAGACCTGGAACACCAGCTTCGACAGCCGCTATCCCGAGCTCTATTCGCCGGACGCAAAAGTCACCGGCCTGCATTATCGCGACGATAACGACCTGACCGTCAGTGGCGCCCAATGGCAGCAGATACTGTCGCTGACCGCGGCCAGGGCCAAGAAGCGCAATGACAGTTCGATCTTCCGCAATATTCACTATGTCCCCCTGGGCGAGCGCATGAAGATCACTGCCGATCGCTACATGACGCGCAAGTGCAATACGGACAAGTCGTACTACATGGTGCTTGGACGTCAATCGGATGGGCAGTTGCTGATTGAAGAGGAAACTTTCGACGTAGGTCTGGACAACCTCTGTAAATGAGCCACCGCCAATGAAGGTGCTCTTCGCCACCTCGGAAATCGCCCCCTGGGTGAAGACGGGCGGCCTCGGCGACG
>DATMTO010000209.1:0-10834 GCA_035564055.1 Rhodocyclaceae bacterium
GGTCGGAGCGAATTGTTGACGCATAAAAGCCTCCTGTAATTTTTCCGTTCGGTGTCTCAGACTCCCTTCTGGCTCGCTGAGCGGAAGGTTATCAATGCGGGGAAGTCCGGCTTCGTCTGTCTGAGCGAAGCGAGTTTAGAAGCCGGCCGCATTGATAGCCTGGAGCGAAGGAACCGCCGCAGGCGGCGAGACGGAGGGTGCGCTTCTTTGGGTACTTTCTTGTCGCATAACAAGAAAGTACCTCGCCTGTCCGGGCGAGACCGGACGTCAGCCTCGACCCAAGCAATCACGCCGATTGTTCCGCGCCCGCGCAACAATCGCCCACCGTTTGAACGCAATCACCCAACGCGCTAGGATATGCCCCTCGCATTCCCAACCGCGCGTCGAAACCCAGAACGCGCCAACCCTCCGGAGGCCACATGAAATTCAAGCAATCCCTGATCGCCTGCTGCATCGCCGCTGCATCGCTGACAGCCCCTGTCGTCGCCAGCCATGCCGCCGCGCCCATGGTCAAGACGCAGGCCCCCGGCTACTACCGCACCTTCGTCGGCGACTTTGAAGTCACTGCGCTGTCGGACGGCACGGTGGAGTTGCCCATGGACAAGCTGCTGAAGACCGACCCCAAGGCGGTGAAGAAGGCGCTGGCTGCGCATGACCAGAACCTGCCGCTGGAAACTTCGGTCAATGGCTTCCTCGTCAACACCGGCGCGAAACTCGTGCTGATCGACACCGGCGCCGGTTCGCTGTTCGGCCCGACGCTGGGCAAGCTGGTCGCCAACCTCAAGGCGGCCGGTTACACGCCGGAGCAGGTGGACGAGATCTACATCACGCACATGCACCCGGATCATGTCGGCGGTCTGTCCGTCAACGGCCAGCGTGTGTTCCCCAACGCGATTGTGCGGGCCGACCAGAAGGATGCCGATTACTGGCTGAGTGCCGACAATCTGGCCAAGGCGCCAGAGGATGCCAAGGGTTTCTTCCAGGGCGCGCAGGCCATGCTCAAGCCCTATGTGGATGCCGGCAAGTTCAAGTCCTTCAGCGGCGACACCGATCTGGTGCCGGGCATCCGTGCCGTGGTGACCTATGGCCATACGCCGGGCCACAGCGTGTATGAGGTGTCGAGCAAAGGCCAGCGCATGGTGATGCTGGGCGACCTGATCCACGTCGCTGCGGTGCAGTTCGACCAGCCGCGGGTGGCGATCGCCTTCGACACCGATACCAAGAACGCGGTCAAGCAGCGCACCGCCACCTTCAACGCCATTTCGAAGAGTGGCGCCGAGGCGGCCGGCGCACACCTGGCCTTCCCCGGCCTCGGCCATATCCACCGCGAAAAGATGCACTACCAGTGGATTCCGCTCAACTATCAGAGCGCGCCGTAAGCGTTTCGCTGAGCCATGAAAAAGGGAGGCGCATGCCTCCCTTTTTTGTTGCCCCATCCCCGCGACGCAAATCCGGACACTCGACAGACGTAAAAAAGCGAGCCGTTGATCGGCTCGCTTTGTCCGGCCGGAGCCGGTGGTATTACAGGCCCCGACTGATCAGGCGCGGCGACGCAGTGCCAGACCGGCCAGTGCAATGCCGGCGAGCGCGAGGGTGCCCGGTTCGGGAACGCTGGTCGTGGCAATCACCTGCGAGGTGCTGTAGTGGGTGCTGGTCGGGCTGCCGAAACGATTGACGGACTCGCCCTGGCCGGTGCCGGCGCAGTTGGAGTTGAGGCCTTCCAGACACCACCAGTTGATGCCACTACCGGTGCTGGGGTTCTGGAACAGGGCCAGGCCGGAAGAGCCGGCAAAATTGAAGTCCAGCGAATCCGCATCGGCGCTGAAAAGGCTGCCGCTCATGAAGAGGCTGGAGTTCACGTTGCTCAGTACGAAAGCGCCACTGCCGTCGCCATCATTGATGGTGAGGCTCCAGCCGGTGACGTTGCCCGAATTCAGGACGCCAAAGGTACCGTCGGTGGTAATCGTGCCGAAGACGCTGCCGGTACCGACAACACGATTCAGGTTATAGGTGATCGGCGCGGCATGGGCCAGGAACGGCAACAGCGCGGAAGCTGCAAAAGCAGCCAGCAAACGTTTAAACGACATCAAGCTCTCCTAGGGTAATCACTGCAAAAAGTGAGGCATACAAAGTATGCTGCCGCGCCCTTAATGCAAGCGTCATGCCAAAAATGAAATGTTCATTTCATTCAGGCCCCTAGTTATTGCGAGACCTCCGTGGAGCAAGCCGACTGTAAATCGGGCCGACATGCAGATCGGCCCGTTTTCGGTTCAGCCTTCGCGCAGATTCAGCTTGGCCGCGACGATGGCGAGGATCAGCGAGGCGCCGGCCGCAAACCACAAGGCCGAGAGACCGATGATGGGAAACACGAAAGCGCCGAGCATGCCGCCAGCGATGAGTCCCAGCCACAACCACAGGTAGCCGCCCCACTTGATCTTGTCCGGCCGCACCAGATTGCGCGCCAGTCCCTGCCCGAGCTTGACCAGGGTGCCGGTCATGTAAGTCACACCGGTGGTCACCTCGCCGCTGTTGCCGACGAAGATGCAGTTGATCGCGCCCATGGCCATGGCGGTGAGCGCGACGGCAACCGAGTGCGCATCGCCCGCATGCGCGGCGGCGGCGAGCGTGAGCAATACCGTCACCACGCCCAGCACGGTGATGGAACGTCCCCGCGTGCCGCGATAGGCGAACAGCGTGCCGAGGAAAACCCCGAATACGAAGCAGACGATGAGGCCGCCCGAGATCAGCGCGTGGTGCCAATCCTGGATCAGGCCGACGCCGAGGCGCGTGGAGTTGCCGCTCATGAAGGAGACGAAGAAGCCGCCCAGATAGATAAAGCCCAGCGCGTCCACATAGCCCGACAACGCCGCGAGGGCGATGGCAAAAAGACGCAGCCTGAGACCGTAGTTGACCATTGCATATGCTCCGACTGAAACCAGTCGTCACGATAGCAAGGTCGAAGCAGCGAATAAGACCTGAAGAGACCCGGCAGCGGCCGGCTATTTTGAGGCGGCGATGCTTCGATCAGCAGGCTTGATCGAAGCCATTGAGCGCAGCGGAGCAGTCGCGCAAGCGACGTGCCTGTTGGCGCGCCGCCGCTAGATCCGTCCCATGAGCACCAGGATGATGACGATCAGGAGCACCAGACCGATGCCGCCGGTCGGGCCGTAACCCCAGCCGCTGCTATGCGGCCAGGCCGGCAGTGCGCCGATCAGCATGAGGATGAGCAGAATCAGCAGGATGGTTCCCAGGGACATGGCGTTCTCCTTTGAGGGTGCGACGCTGGACCAGCTTGAGGCTACTGACTGAACCATATGCCGGGCGGGTAGGGCTGCCTGTAGGAATGCGCCGAAACCGATGCAGGCCGCAACGGACAGCCGCCACGCGCAATCCGCGCTATGGTGGTTGCAGGGGGATGGATGAAAGGAGCTTGCGATGCGAATGATCCAATCCAGCCTGCTGCTCGGGCTGCTGCTGAGCCCGGCCCTGCATGCGGCCGAAGCGAACAAATGCATGGACGCCAACGGCAACATCACCTTGACGGACATGCCCTGCCATACAGTACCGACGCGTCCACCCGCGGCGCCGTCAACGCAACCGCGGGTACCCGAAACGCTGCAGCCTTTGCCCTCACAGACGCGGCCAGAACCTATCCTGCCGCCACCGGCGCAGCAATTGCCTGCCGTGCCAGCGCCTCCGCCAGCCTCACCTCCCGCATCACCAGCGGCTCCGCAAAACCAGCCGACCTTGCGTTAGGTGATTACGGCTAGGTAAGGACGTCAAGGTAGCGCTCGAGGGTGGCGGCCTCGCGCGCATACCAGGCCTGTGCGCCGGCCGGCACCGGCGTCGTCTGCGCGTAGGCGAGATGCGCTTCGATGGTGTCGATCTCGAAAATGCGCTCGCAGGCGAGTCCGTCCAGCACCAGCGTCTGCCGCACGCGACCATCGGGCAGGACTTCGAAACCGGTGAGCGGACACAGCTCGGCATTCATGCGTCGCGGCTGCGTGGAGAGGCCGACCATGTAACAACCGGCGGTATTACGGGCAGCAACCGAGACCTCGAAGTTGAATAGCTGTTCGAGCTGATCCAACTTGCCTGTCGCACTGGCGACCAAGGCCTTGAGCGGCTCGTCGCTGTGCAGCGGCGCAGTCCGACCCAATGCGAGCGCCGCGAAATCGCCGCAGACGATGAGGCCGCCGCCGGTATGACGTACACGGCCGCTGGCAACTTCGCGCTCCACGATCAAGTGCAGGCCGACCAGCGACCCCGGTGCCGAGACCTGCAGGCGCCAGTCCTCCATGTAGATATTGCTGGGGCAATGCTCGATCATGCTGTTGCCGGTGCGACGCAGCAGCGCCGGTTCGGGCCAGCGATTATGGAGTTGCAGGGTGACGTCGGTATCACCCCAGGAGAGTTGCGTGCCGTCCCAGATTGACGGGGCCTTCCAGCCTTCGTAGTTGGCGAGCACCTGCAGTTCTTCAGCACTGTATTCCTGCAGCGACTTGGCGGCGACCTGATCGCGCGCCAGCGGCAGGCGCAAGTCGATGGTGAAGTTGCGGCTCTGCAACCAGCACACATGCGTGTGCAGATCGGTCATGCCGTTGGCGAAGCTGATCGAATGACGTTTCCAGAAACCAGTCATCCAGTCGGGCACCCCGTGGGCCGCGCGTGCGGCATGAGCATCTATGAGTTCCTGCAGCGTCATGCCTGTATCTCCGTAGCGCCGGACTTGCGCCCAAAGGACGACAACGAATGCGCGCCCTCCGGCAGCTTCAAGGTGCCATCGGCGAGGCGCTTTTTGAGATAAGCGAAAGTCTGCAGCGTCTGCGCATACAGATGCTCGCCGCAGACCACCGGCGCGTACTTGCTCTGCGTCGCAGGGGATACCAATGCCGGCACCGGCGCAATGACCGTGTCGTAGTCGCAGGCGCAGAACAGCGGAAAGGAGTAACGCTCCTGCGTGACTTTGCGCACGCGATGCATGGTGGCGACATAGCGACCGTTGGAAAGCACCTCCATCATATCGCCGATATTGATGACAAAGGTACCGGGAATCACCGGCGCGTCGATCCATTCGCCGACACCGTTCATGACCTCAAGGCCATCGGCGGTGGGCAGCAGGATGGTGAAGCATTCGTAGTCGGTATGTGCGCCGATGCCGGGACGGTCGGCCGGGGCGTCGGGGTTGTACGGGTAATGCACGAGGCGCAGCTGGCTCGGCGGCGTGCTGACCTTGCGGGTGAAGCTGTCCTCGGGCAGACCCAGCGCCAGCGCGAAACCGCGAAAGAGCACGCGGCTGAGTTCGAACACCGCGTCGTAGTAGGCCTTTACGTCTTCACGAAATCCGGGAAAGGCAGACCAGCGATTGGCGCCGAGCATGGGGCGGCGCTGCGTTGCCTGCGTGGCGGCATCAAAGCTGCCGAGATCAAAGCCGACATCGTAGGACTCCTTGAGGTCGGGCTTGGCGCCGTAGAACTGCTCTTCGCCTTCGGGCACGTAGCCGCTGTGGTTGTCGGAGTTGCCGATGTAGTCGCGCATCTTGTCGGCGACTGGCTGCGCGAAATAGGCGGCGGTACGGGCGATCAGTCGATCCATCAGCACCTGGGGCACACCGTGGCCGCTGATATAGAGAAAGCCGGCATCGCGCGCGGCCTGACCAAGCGCAGCGGCGGACCGTTGGCGCACCGCTGCATCGACTGAAAAAAGTCCGGACACATCTACCAGTGGCAGCCGCTTGAAGGCGGTATTCGGGGAAGTGTTTTGCGGCGGGATATCAGACATGGCAACTCCTGAGAAAAGTTACCTGGCCGTCCAGAAGTGATTGCGGCCGCTGCGCTGAATGCATTCAGCCCTGTGCCGCCCGGGTCGTCCCGGTGTGCATATTCTCAAGCAAGCCACATACCAAACCGACGCAGCCACTCTCGCTTGCGCGCACGGCCGGCGCCGACAGGGCGCATGCGAACGACATGCGCAACAAGGAAGACCGCAGACTCGGCGCGGCCGGCACAAACTCGGTGCAGATGCACGCTTCTGCACCAAAGGCGGGCTGCCACGCGAAACCCTTTAAAACAAAATTCATCATAAAAAACAGCGTACTGGAACATGACAACGGGATGGCACCGTTCATGCTTTTAAGGGTCACGGTATTACTTTTTTATCCATTGGTAATACCACCCACCCGACAAAGGAGTCTCGACGTGAAGCTGAATCCTCTTGCAAATACCCTGCAGCGCCTCTTGGTCAAAGTAGTGGCGCCCGCCGCCCTGGCCGTGGGCATGATGAGCGCGCATGCCGCGCAACCGCTGAAGATTGGCTACAGCGACTGGCCGGGCTGGACTGCCTGGCAAGTGGCGCTGGAGAAAGGCTGGTTCAAGGAAGCCGGCGTCGATGTGAAGCTCGAATGGTTCGACTACTCCGCCTCGATGGATGCCTTCGCAGCCGGCAAGCTGGACGCTGTCAGCATGACCAACGGTGATGCCCTCGTTACCGGCTCCGGCGGCGGCAAGAGCACCATTGTCATGATCAATGACTTCTCCAACGGCAACGACCAGATCGTCGCCAAGCCCGGCATCAAGTCGATCAAGGATCTGAAGGGCAAGAAGGTCGCGGTCGAAGTCGGTCTGGTCGATCACCTGCTGCTGGTCAATGCGCTGAAGAAGGCCGGCCTCAAGGAAAGCGACGTGACCCTGGTCAACGCCAAGACCAATGAACTGCCGCAAGTCTTCACCGCTCCCGATATCGCCGCCATCGGCGTGTGGCAACCGGTTGCCGGCGAAGCCATCAAGGCCGTGCCGGGCGCCAAGGCCATCTACACCTCGGCCGACGAGCCGGGCCTGATCTACGACGTGCTCGCCGTGAGCCCGGCCAGCGCCAAGTCGCGCAAGGCCGACTGGGAGAAAGTGGTCAAGGTCTGGGGCAAGGTCGTGGCCTACCTGAAGGACCCGAAGACCCATGCCGATGCAGTGAAGATCATGGCCGCCCGCTCCGGTGTGACCCCGGCCGAATACGAGACCTTCGTGAACGGCACCAACTTCCTGACGCTGGAAGAGAGCAAGAAGATCTACGTCAAGGGTGAAGGCTTCAAGACCCTGTACGGCTCGACCAAGTTCGTGAATGACTTCAACCTGGCCAACAAGGTCTATCCGAAGTCGGAAAAGGTCGACAGCTACCTCGATAGCTCGTTCTTCCCGCAGTAAGCCGCAGTACCGCAAGACCACGAATCACCGGAACAGGATGTAGCAGATGAACGCAATTTCCCGCTGGCTCAACAATGCCTCGCAGACGCCCGAAGGACGCAAGTACTTCGTCGTGGCCTCGTTCATCCTGCCCGTCCTGGTCTGGTGTTTCGTCAGTTACGTCCCCTTCGTCTGGCACCCCAAGGTGCTGATCGAAGAGACGGGCGGCGTCGATTACTTCCAGGTCGGCATGCTCGTCGACAAGGATGAGTTCGCCGCCGAACGCAAGGAAATGCTGGACAAGGGTGCCGCCCTGCCGGTCGGCACGCCGTCCAACCCGATCTATCTGCCGGCGCCGCACGAAGTGGCGAAGGCCCTCTACACCAGCTTCACCACCGCTCCCGCGCAGCGCGACGGCAAGTGGCTGCACGAAAGCCTGTGGCAAAGCATCCAGATCATCTTCTGGGGCTTCTTCCTGTCGTCACTGGTTGGCGTGCCGCTGGGCATCCTCGCCGGCACCTACCCCCTGCTCTCGCGTTTAAGCGAGCCTTTCATCGAATTCTTCCGCTATCTGCCAGCGCCGGCCTTCGGCGCGCTGGCGGTCGCCATCCTCGGCATCTACGACGGTCCGAAGATCGCCATCATCTTCATCGGCACCTTCTTCCAGCAGGTGCTGATCATCGCCAACACCACGCGCAAGCTCGAGACCACCATCATCGAGGCGGCGCGCACGCTGGGGACCAAGGGCCTCAAGCTCGTGAGCAAAGTCGTGCTGCCCGGCATCCTGCCCGACCTCTACCGCGACCTGCGCATTCTGCTCGGCTGGGCCTGGACCTATCTGATCGTGGCCGAACTGATCGGCACCAGCTCCGGCATCACCTTCTTCATCACTCAGCAGGCGCGCTACCAGCATTTTGAGAACGTGTATGCCGCCATCATCATCATCGGCATCATCGGCTTCGGCAGCGATCTGCTGCTGGAAAAGCTGGGGCGCAAGCTGTTCCCCTGGGACCAGGCTTCGCAGAAGCGCGCTTGAGAGAACGGAACCGAATCATGAGCAATCTGCCCAGCTATCTCGACCAGTCCGACGCGGTGCGCGAACGTTTCGAGCGCATCAAGCAACGCGAGGTCATCCTCGAGGTGAAGAACCTGCACAAGCGCTATCAGTCGCCGCAGGGCGAAACCGAGGCCTTGCGCAACATCAACTTCAAGGTGCATCGCCGCGAGTTCATCTGCGTGATCGGTGCGTCGGGCTGCGGCAAGTCCACCCTGATCCGCACCCTGGCCGGTCTGGAAAAGCAGACTTCCGGCGAAGTGCTGCTCGACGGCCAACCGGTCGAAGGCCCCGGCCGCGATCGCGGCATGGTGTTTCAGGGCTACTCGCTGTTCCCCTGGCTGACGGTCAAGAAGAACGTCATGTTCGGCCCGCAGATGAGCGGCCATGGCAACGACACGTCGGAGCGCGAGGCGCGCCAGTGGCTGGAGCTGGTCGGTCTGACCAAGTTCGCCGACAGCTATCCGCATCAGCTCTCCGGCGGCATGCGCCAACGTGTCGCCATCGCTCGCGCCCTTGTGAATCAGCCGCGTATCCTGCTGATGGATGAACCTTTCGGTGCGCTCGATGCGCAGACGCGCTGCAAGATGCAGGGCCACCTGCTCGACATCTGGCGCAATATCGACATCACCGTGCTCTTCATCACCCATGATCTCGACGAGGCCATCTACCTGGCCGACCGCATCCTGGTGCTGAAGCCGCATCCTGGCGAGGTCCAGGAGCTGATCGAGGTGCCGGTGCCGCGTCCGCGCTCCTCGGCGCAGTTCACCAGCGCCGAATTCATCGCCACCAAGAAGCGTCTCGACGATCTGATCCATCCGCCGGTTCACGAAACCGAGCACAGTGAAGAGGACGACGCCGTCAAGCCCAACGTCTACCGCCTCACCGACGTTACCGACAGCGTGGAATGAATACACCATGACCACACTCTGGCAAGACCTTACCTGGCAGGAACTGCCACTGCTGCTGGATGCAGCCGGTCAGGCCGCGATCCTGCCCGTCGGTGCCACCGAACAGCACGGCCCGCACCTCGGCAACGGCGTGGATTTCATCATTGCCGAAAAGCTCTGTGCCGAAGTGTCGACCCGGACCGGCGTGCCCATGCTGCCCACCCTGCCCTACGGCTGCTCGCTCGGTCATAGCCGGCGCTGGCCGGGTACGATTGCCTTGACGCCCATTCTGCTGATCGATCTGGTCAAGCAGATCGGCGACTGGGCCTATCACTCCGGCGTGCGCCGTCTCTTCATCGTCAATGCCCACGTCACCAATGCCGCGCCGCTGCGTTGCGCGCTGGAGATGCTACGCGCCGAACACGACGATCTGATGGTGGCCGTCGTCAATACCGCCACGCTGTCGGCACGCGTGTGTGACGCCCACGCGGCCGACGCCGCCGACTGGCACGCCAACGATGCCGAGACCTCGGTAATGCTGGCCATCGCCCCTGACGGGGTGCGCCCCGACAAGCTCGCCGAAGCCGACGATCCCGACCGCACCTGCGGCTGCGTATTCGCCCATCCGGTCAATCGCACCAGCGTGAACGGCGTCACCGGCAAGCCCAGTCTCGCCACGCGCGAAAAGGGACAGCAGTTGTTCGACTGGCTGGTCGAAGACCTGAGCGCACTGGTCAGCATCGGGCGCCGCGAACTGCCGCCCCTGCCGCGTTCCTATTACAGCCCCTACACCGACGACTCCTCTGAAGCCGACAGTCTCTGAATCCCGCAGAACTGCAAACCACTTTCAGAAATCATTCATCGCTGTAGAGGACATCATGAACATCAAGCAACCTTTCGACATCACAAAACAAGCCGCCGCCGACCCTGCTCTGCTCCAGAAGGAACTGGAAAGCAAGGGCGTGAAGTACTGCATCGGCGCCTATGTGGACATCCACGGCGTGCCCAAGGCCAAGGTCGTGCCCATCGGGCATCTGGGCCATATGGCCAAGGGCTCGGAGCGCTACACCGGTTATGCGCTGGACGGCCTCGGCCAGATGCCCAACGAGGACGAACTGACCTCCATCCCGGATTTCAGCCGCATGATCCAGCTGCCGTGGGAGCCCAAGATCGCCTGGATTCCGGCCGACAATCATTTCCAGGGCAAGCCTTATCCGCTCAATACGCGCGTCGCCCTGCAGTTGCAGCTGGAAGAAGCGGCCAAGCTGGGCTACGGCATGAACCTCGGCATCGAGTGCGAGGTGTTCCTGCTGAAGCAGGATGAAGAAGGCAAGCTCAGCGTGCCGGACGCCGAGGACAAGCTAGGAAAGTCATGCTACGACGTCAGGGGCTTCACCAATAGTTTCGAGTGGTTGGACAAGATGGCGACCGCCATCGACAGCCTCGGCTGGGATCTTTACTCCTTCGACCATGAGGACGCGAACGGCCAGTTCGAGTTCGACTTCAACTACTCGGACGCGATCACCACCTGCGACCGCCTGACCTTCTTCCGCTTCATGGCCAAGCACTATGCGCGCGAACAGGGCCTGCTGGCGACGATGATGCCCAAGCCCTTCGCCGACAAGACCGGCAATGGCGCTCACTTCAACATGTCGCTGTACGACCTGAACAACGGCAACAACCTGTTCGCCTGCGACCCCAAGGACGATCCGAAC
>DATMTO010000210.1:0-2827 GCA_035564055.1 Rhodocyclaceae bacterium
TGCTTACGCGAGAACCCGGGTTCAGGGCAGGGCGGTCGAAGGCTCGGCGACGGCCGTGCCCATCCTGCACCATCCCGACGTGCGGCGCATGCTGATGCTGATGCGCAGTCAGACCGAGGCCATGCGAGCGCTGGCCTACACGGTGGCCGCGGCGCAGGATGCGGCGACGCACGATCCCGACCCTGCCGAGCGTGAGCGCAGTGCTGCCTTTGTTGATCTGCTCACGCCGGTGATCAAGGGCTGGTGTACCGAAACCGCCAACGAGCTTGCCTATCTCTGCATGCAGGTACATGGCGGTGCCGGCTATATCGAAGAGACCGGCGTTGCCCAGTTGCTGCGCGACGTGCGTATCACCACGATTTACGAAGGCACGACAGGCATTCAAGCGAATGATCTGGTCGGCCGCAAGGTGGCCCGCGACGGCGGTGCGGCGCTGCTCGGCCTGATGCACGTGATGCAGCAGACCTGCGCCACGCTGGAGGAGCACGGCGATGAGGATCTGTCCCACATCGCCAAGCCGCTCTCGCGCGCCATCGACGCACTGGCCCAGGCCGCCGAGTACATCGTCAATCATCACGGCAGCGATATTCGTGGCGTTCTGGTCGGCGCCGTGCCTTTCCTGCGTCTGTTCGGCCTCGTCGCCGGTGGCTGGATGATGGCGCGTGCAGCGCTGGCGGCGCGCCAGATGATCGATGCGGGAACGCCATTTGAAGGCGATGAAGGCTTCTGTCCGGCCAAGATCGTGACCGCGCGTTTCTATGCCGACCATGTGCTGTCTTCGGCCATGGGGCTGGCGCGCGCCATCGTCAATGGCGGCGCCAGTGCGCTGACGCTGGACGATACCCGCTTCTGAAATTGCGTTGCCGCAGGCCTTTTGACCTGCAACAAACGTCGGCCAGGCTGAAGCGCGTTCAATTAGCCTTATTGCGTCATACAGGGAAAGTCCATGACCGAGCCGACCGCAACACTCGAACAACTGCATGCCCTCTGGCGCGCCAGCAACTATCTTGGCGCGGCCATGATCTACCTGCGCGACAATCCCTTGCTGCGCGAGCCGCTGAAGGCCGAGCACATCAAGCAGCGCCTGCTCGGCCACTGGGGATCGAGCCCCGGTCTGTCCTTCTGCTACCTGCACCTGTCGCGACTGGTCAAGACGCGGGAGCTGGATGCCATCTTTCTTGCCGGGCCCGGCCACGGCGCGCCCGGCATGCTTGGCCCGGTCTGGCTCGAAGGCACCTACGGCGAGATTTATCCGGAAAAGTCTCCCGACAAGGCCGGCATCGACGGGCTGCGCCGTTTTCTGCGCGACTTTTCTTTCCCCGGTGGCATTGGCAGTCATTGCACGCCGGAACTGCCCGGCTCCATCCACGAAGGCGGCGAGCTCGGTTACAGCCTCTCGCATGCCTTCGGCGCCGCCTACGACAACCCGGACCTGATCGTTGCGGTTGCGGTCGGCGATGGTGAGGCTGAGACGGGTCCGCTGGCGACCAGTTGGCATGGCAATAAATTCCTCAACCCGGCGCGTGACGGTGCGGTGCTGCCCATCCTCCATCTCAACGGCTACAAGATCAACAATCCGACCCTGCTGGCGCGTATCAGCCACGAGGAGCTGGCGGCGCTGTTCGAAGGCTACGGCTGGACGCCGCATTTCGTCGAGGGGCACGAGCCCATGGCTATGCACGCGAAGATGGCGGCAGCGATGAGCGAATGTCTCGACGACATCCGCACTATCCAGCGTCGTGCGCGCCTCGAAGGGGATACCCGTCGCCCGCGCTGGCCCATGATCGTGCTGCGTTCGCCCAAGGGCTGGACCGGCCCGGCCGAGGTCGACGGTCACAAGGTCGAAGGCTTCTGGCGTGCCCATCAGGTGCCGCTGGCGGGTGTCCGGGACAATCCGGCGCATCTGGCCCAGCTTGAAGCCTGGCTCAAGAGCTATCGTCCGGACGAGTTGTTCACCGCGGATGGCAACCTGCGTGCGGAATTGCGCGACTTGCTGCCGACTGGCAAGCGGCGCATGAGCGCCAACGATTACGTCAATGCCGGCATCGTGCAAGCGCTCGATTTGCCCGATCCGCGCACCCTGGCAATTGCTGCGACATCGCCGGGGACGGTGCGCACCAGCAATACGCGCCCGCTCGGCCGTTACCTGACCGAGGTGATGCGTGCCAACCCGGACAACTTCCGCGTCTTCGGGCCGGACGAGACCACCTCGAACAAGCTCGACGATCTGTATGCGGTCAGCGGCAAGGCGTGGATGGCGGACATCTATCCGGAGGACGCCGACGGCAGCCATCTGGCGCGCGACGGCAAGGTCATGGAAATGCTTTCCGAGCACACGCTGGAAGGCTGGCTGGAAGGCTATCTGCTCACCGGCCGCCACGGTTTTCTATCCACCTACGAGTCCTTTGCCCATGTCATCGACTCGATGTATAACCAGCATGCCAAGTGGCTGGCGATGGCTAACGAGGTGTCGTGGCGCAAGAAGATTGCCTCGTTGAATCTGCTCATTACCTCTACTGTCTGGCGCCAGGACCACAACGGCTTTACCCATCAGGACCCCGGTTTTCTCGATGTTGCCATCAACAAGGATCCGGAAGTCACGCGCATTTACCTGCCGCCGGACGCCAATTGCCTGCTGGTGACGGCAGCGCATTGCCTGCGCTCGAAGCAGCATATCAATGTGATCGTATCCGACAAGCAGGAGCATCTGCAGTATCTCGACTACGACGCGGCTGTGGCTCATTGCCAGGCCGGCGCCGGCCGCTGGGACTGGGCCACCAACGACACAGGCGGCGAGCCCGATGCGGTGGTCGCCTGCGCCGGCGAC
>DATMTO010000211.1:0-8551 GCA_035564055.1 Rhodocyclaceae bacterium
ACGCATGAGCATTACAAGGGCGGCCTGTATCGCGTCATCGGCGAGGCGAGGCATTCGGAGACCGAGGAATGGCTGGTCGTGTACGAACAGCTGTGGCCGAAGGCGCGCGGTCTGTGGGTGCGGCCGCGCGAGATGTTCTACGGCGCGCTGGAGGACGGCACGATACGTTTCCGGCCGCTGGCCTGATTCAGGGCGTCGTAAGTGCAGCGCCGGCGTTGAGGCGGTCGCGTATCTGCGCCGTTAGCGCCAGCGACTCCAGGCGCGCGGCATGGTCGGCAAACAAGCCGGTCACCATGAGTTCGTCGGCGCCGGTCTGGTCGAGGAAGCTCTGCAGTTGTGCGGCAACGGCTTCCGGCGTGCCGACGGCCGAGTAGCGCAGCATGGCTTCGGCGTGGGTCCGTTCGGATGGCGACCAGTAGTCGTCGATATTGTCGATGGGCAGCGGAATCTGCCCCGGCGTGCCGCGCACGAGATTGGTAAAGGCCTGCTGGTGCGAGGTGAACTGACGGCGTGCCTCGGCATCCGTTGTCGCGGCAAAAACATTCACGGCGACGATGCAATAAGGTTCGGCCAGTTGCGCCGAGGGTTTGAAGCTGCCGCGATAAATCGTCAGTGCGTGTTGCAGTTGCGAAGGTGCGAAATGCGCGGCGAAAGCGAACGGTAACCCGAGCATTGCCGCCAGTTGCGCGCTGAAGGTGCTGGAACCCAGCAGCCACAGTGGCACATCGAGCCCGGCGCCGGGAATCGCCCTGACCGGACGATGCGGATCGTCGTCGGAAAAATAGCGCTGCAGCTCCTGTACGTCCTGAGGAAAGCGTTCCGCGCTGAGCGCGTCGCGCCGCAATGCGCGCATGGTGGTCTGGTCGCTTCCCGGCGCCCGGCCGAGGCCAAGATCGATCCGGCCCGGGTGCAGCGAAGCCAGCGTGCCGAACTGCTCGGCAATCACCAGCGGTGAGTGGTTGGGCAGCATGATGCCGCCCGAGCCGACGCGTATGGTCTGCGTTCCGGCAGCCACATGGGCGATGACCACTGCGGTCGCTGCGCTGGCGATGCCGCTCATGTTGTGGTGTTCGGCCAGCCAGAAGCGCCGGTAGCCGAGCGCTTCGGCATGGCGGGCGTAGTCCAGCGTATTGCGTAGCGACGTCGCTGCGGTTGCGCCGGCCGCGATGGGGGATAGATCGAGAACCGAGAATGGAGTCATGGCTGTCCTGTCGAAATCCCGCCCCCATGAAGGAGGCGGGAAGCTGGCATGCCAGCCCTCACGTAAGTGTGGGAAGAACAGGGCTTTTCAAGAGGACGAGAGGAGCGGGGCTCCCCTTGGACGCTGCGCAGGTTGCCGACTTAAGAGGCTGGCCAGTTGAACTTGGTCTGTTTCACGCCGCCGCCGATCTTGATCGACTGCTTGCGCGCTTGGCCCATGTATTCGGCCTCGACCGTGTAATTGCCCTTTGGCAGCTTTAGCAGGCACACGGGACCGTCGGCGTTGAACGAGAGCGCCTCCTTCAGGTTGCTGCCCTTGACGGTAACGGCCACATCGGCGATGTAGGCGCCCTCGCTGCCGCTGGTGAACAGCAGTTCGCTGCCGGCATCGCCGCGCAGTGACTTGATTGCGGCCATGCCTTCATCGGCGATGCCGCCGCAGACATATTGCGCAGCCGTGCTGCCTTGCCATTGCGGAACCGAAGCCACGGGCGGCTGCGTGTTTTGCGCCCATGCTGGCGCGGCCAGGAACAGTGAAATGAGCATGCATTTTTTCATTCAGGCTTCCTCCTTTGCACTAGGAACCGCCGATTCTACGAGCCGGGCGGTCTCACCCAGTGTAGGTGCTTTCCCATTGCGATGCAGGCGCGTTCCGGCGTTTCAGGTCAGCTTGCGCGAGCTGGTGCTGGCGAAATAGAACCACTCGTTGCCGGGCAGGGCGCGCGGATTCGGAAACACGATGAAACCGTTGTCCGGTGCAGTCACGGGCGTGCCGTCGTGGCGATGGCCGATCAATTCGCCAGCGCGCAGCGGATCGAAGCTTTGCCATTCGCGCACGAAACTGTCGTCCGCATGTTCGAGATCGATCACGTCCTGCAGGCGCAGAACGTCGAAGCGTTGGGTCGGCGCCTGCAACGGCGTATCTATTAGTCCCAGCAATGCCAGCGTTTGGCGTATGGCTCGGTAGGCGACGGCGGGGGCGGCGGGATCGTCGTGCTGACCGCATTCAAGCGTGACGCCGTAGCCGCCGCGCGAACGCATGTACTCGGTGGTGCCGATGCCGTAGGCGGCATCGAGCAGCAGCGGGTTGGCCTCGGGGTGGCGCGCGCGGCGCCGTTCGACGCCCAGCGCGTAGGTGTCAAGCCAGCCTTCGACCACGCGTGAGACGCCCAGATGCGCGGCCAGCCGCGCTTCATCGGCGGCATACGCGAAAGGTTCGAGCGGGCCGTCGTTATCGCGTGGCCCGAGCATGACGAACGGCTGGCCGCCGGTATGGAAGGAGTGTAGGTCGAGCAGAACCTCATGTGCATCCAGTAGGGGGCACAAGGCGTTGGCGATATGGTCCTCGAAGTCTCTCGGATTGGCGTTCGGACGGAGATTGCGATTGAGGTTGCGGTCGCCCTGGCGCTGCTTGCGCTGATAGGCGAGCGGATTGGTGACAGGCACCAGGGTCAGGGTGCCGCGTTCGATGCGCAGCTCGCCCTTGTCGATTTCGCCAATTAGGCGCTCGATCGCAATAGCGCCGCAGATCTCGTTGCCATGCACGGCGCCGAGGATGATCAGCCGCCGCCCCGGCAACAGGCCCGCATACTGATGAACACGCAAACTGGTGGGAAGGCTCACGATGAGGCGTCAAACAACGAGTGATTTGATGCCCCGATTCTAGCCTGTCTGTGCCGCTGCGACTGCGACGGCGCCACCACGGACTAGGGCAGGAACGGCAGCGAGAGCAGACGCAAACCGATGGAGAACCAACTCTCACCGCCGCTGCTGCGATTGCCATAGGTTGCGTCGATCTGCACGCGATTGGGAATGATCCAGTGGCGTAGGCCCAGCTGGTAGAACGGGCGTCCCTGATTCTCGCCGTAGCCCTCACCGATCAGCCAGGTGCGTGAGGTCATCTCCAACTCGGTGCCGACGCCCCAGGTCATCGCATCGCGGTGGTCGTTGCGCGTATGCGCCCAACCCAGATTGGTGTGCAGCAGTACTTTGTCGTCGCGGAATGAAAACGTCGCCGGAATGTAGGCGTAAGTATCCCCTACCATATTGCTGGTCAGGTCCGGATGATTGATGAAGCCAGCGGTCAGACCCCAGGCCCAGCCATTCGTTTCCAGTGTTCTGAACAGCGTCTTGCCCTGCAGCAGCAGATCGCTGGTCTGGCTTGCTCCGCCGGCATGGGTTACGGCGCCGCCGACGGCAAGCTCGAAGTTGCCACTGAAATTGCAGGACGGAATGGCCCAATATTCCTCGCTGGCCCGGCTCGCCTTGAGCCAGGTCTCGAGCTGGCAGGACTTGTCGTCGACGATGCGGGCATCGTCGGTCACCATGGGGCGGGCAGCGTGGCTCACGGGGCTGAGGAAAAGCCCGAGGCCGAGCAGGGCGAAATATCTGAAGCGCATAGGAAATCTCTGAGGGTGCCGGATTGTAGGTCTTGTTTGTTGCAAATTGAAGAAAAATAAAACTCCATTGACAACAATGGCTTATAATTGAACGTTTGCTTGTTCCCACAGTTTCTGTAGGACGATTTTTTGCGCGAGGTTGTTGTTTTGCGGTCCTTTGTTATTGATCTGTTCAAGGCAGTCGCAGCCCAGTTGATCGTGCTGCATCATCTGGTTGCATACGGCCCGGTCGCGGCGGCCGTTGCAGTTGCGTCGCCGGTTGCGGCCGACTGGCTGTTTGACTACGCGCGCATGGCGGTGCAGGCCTTCATCGTCATCGGCGGTTATCTAGCGGCGCGCAGCTTCAGCGGCGGGCATGACGGCAGTCTTCTGCCGCCGATTTTCAAGCGGTATGTCCGCCTGGTCGTGCCTTTCCTCACTGCCCTCGTTCTTACCACCATTGTGGCCGCGCTGGTGCGCCCGTGGTTCAACGACGACGCCCTGCCGGCTGTGCCGACCTTTGCTCAGGTGCTGGCGCACATCTTTCTGCTGCATGGCGTGCTGGACTTTGAATCTCTGTCGGCGGGCGCCTGGTATGTCGCCATCGACTTCCAGCTGTATGCGCTATTCGCCGTGCTGATCTGGGGCAGCCGTCAGGCGCCACGCTGGCACCTTGTCATCGTGGCCGGATTGACGGTGGCGTCGCTATTCCACTTCAATCGCCACAGCGAGCTGGATAACTGGGCGTTGTACTTCTTCGGTGCCTACGGCATGGGCGTCCTGGCTTTCCATATCGGCCGCCGCCCCTACCCGCTGCCGTGGCTCGGTATCCTCATCGCCGTGGCCGCCACTGCGCTGTGGTTCGATTTCCGTGGCCGTATCCTGCTGGCTCTGTGCGTCGCGGTGGCGCTGGTGCTGTTGCGCAATGTCGGCGTCGATAAGGACCGCATGCTTGCACGCCGCGTCGGCTATCTCGGCCTTAATTCCTACTCGCTGTTTCTGGTGCACTTCTCCCTGTGCCTGCTTGGCAATGCACTCTTCGTGCACATGGGTTGGCATTCGCCGGCCGAAGGCGTCTCGATGCTGGTGCTGATCTGGCTGGCGAGCAACCTGCTGGCCGATGCCTTCTTCAAGCGCATTGAACAGCCTGCCAGCAAGTTGAGCTGGGACGGCTCGCTGCTGCGTTCGCGCCGCAGCGAGAGCGCCTGACTTCTGCGCCTGCGCGGCAACGGCGCGGATACGGACAAGACGCCGTGGTTTGCTCTATCATGCACATGGGTCTGTAGCCGGTGCCTGTAGGCGCCGGCCCAACCGGATGTCCGACGAGCGCGCATCCGGGCAAACGGCCTCCCCTGCGGAGGCCGTTTTCATTTGATCCTGCAGCATGCTTCGTCTGCAAGCGTGACATGCGGGACGTAATAACAGGAGTGGCAATGGATCTCGAAATACCGGATGTGCTGGCAGGCAAGCTGCTCGGCAACATAGACGAAGACAGCCAGCTGGCAAAGCAGTTGTCCGAACATCGCAACCGGCGCGGCCGCATCATCGTCTCCAGCAAGCTGTTCAGCGGCGCTGCATTGAATACGCTCTACGGTCTGTGCAAGGCTAACGACGAGCGCACCCTGATGTTCCAGTTGCTCGCCCTGGACAACATCCGCAGCGCTCCCGATGCGCGCAAGATACCCAGCCTGGAAGTTCTGATCAATGGACTGATCGCCTACATGAAGCGCGATGCCATCGACGGCTGGCTCTACAAGCGCAACAAGGACGGCGTACTGCTGCCGTGGCTGGTCACCGGGATGCGCCACATGGTCCCGGTCGAGGGCAAGCCCTATGTCGTCGTCAGCATGGTGGCCAATACCCTGCAGTCCTCGGACAAGGAAGCATCTGACGACTACCGCCAGCGCCGTTCCGGCATGAACACGGTGATCGTGATCGATACCAACGATATTGCCGACCGCAGCATTCCGCAACTGCTTGCCGAGCTCGGTTACTTCAAGGAGTGCCCCGACTTCAAGCGCGAGTATGACGAGCAGCTTGCGCGCTTCCACGAGATGCAGCCGAAGTTCGGCACCCAGTTCATTGCCAAGCGTGCCGCCTATATGGTGCGGAGCAAGCAGGGCAACGATTATCTGGCGCTGCCCGAGGGCCAGGTGGCCAAGGTGGTCAATGACGAGGAGATTCTCGAACGCCGCTTCGAGACCAATGCCGACAATGTCTTCTGGCGTGAGGCCGGCGTCGAAACCGGGTTTGACAAGATCCCGCTGCATCCCTACCTGCATGTCTTCCATCTGGAGCTGCATCGCAATATCTGGGTGCACGTCGATAATCTGCAGGACTACAAATACAATCCCTCACTGCGCGAAAAGCTGGTGTTGCCGCAGGATCATCGCGACCTGATCGACATTCTGACTGCCGACATGAGCGTACTCATGGAAGACATCGTCGAGGGCAAGTCCGGCGGTACCACCATTCTGTGCAAGGGCGCGCCGGGGCTGGGCAAGACGCTGACCGCTGAGGTCTATGCCGAGGTCGTGGGCAAGCCGCTGTATCGCGTGCACTCGGGGCAGCTCGGTATCAGTGCGGAGTCGGTCGAGGCTAATCTGTCAAGCATCCTGCGGCGCGCGGCGCGCTGGGGCGCGATTCTGCTACTTGACGAGGCGGACGTCTACATTCGTCAGCGCGATAACGACCTGCAGCACAATGCCATTGTCGCGGAGTTTCTGCGCACCCTGGAATACTTCAGTGGTCTGCTGTTCATGACCACCAACCGGACCGATGACATCGACGATGCCATCGTGTCGCGCTGCATCGCCATCATCAAGTATGAAATGCCTTCCCGTGAAGATATGGTGCGTTTGTGGCAAACGCTCTCGGCGCAGTTCCAGGTCGAACTCTCGGACGAGATGATCGAGACTCTGACTGTCCGCTTCCCGAATACGAGTGGCCGCGACATCAAGGAACTGCTCAAGCTTACCGCCAAGTTCTGTCGTAGCAAGAACATTCCCTTCACCGAAGATGCGTTCCGTCAGTGCGCGATGTTCCGCGGCATCAAATAAGCCGACGCCGTTGCCGGCGTTAGCGTATTCTTGAGCCATAACGGAGTGTCATGCAGATGAGCGTCGAAGAAGTGAAGCTTGAGGGAGCGGCGGAAAGCAATGTGCTTTCCTTTGCCGATGGCGCCGCAAAACGCAACGCTGCGGAGTTGCACGCCCTGTTGCAGGTCTATGACCGCTTGATCGCGCTGTTGCGCGAGACCGATAACGACGGATTGGACCAGCTCACCGACAGCATGGTCGTGTCTGTCGTTCGTTGTCGTGAAGTGCTCGCCGGTAGTGGCGACGAGGTGGCGATGGCGCGCATGGCGAAAGAGTTACGCGCCGGTCTGCATGAGTTCCCGCGTACGCTACGCTCTCTGCTGCCGGGGCTCGGTCCGCGTCTGGGTGAAAGCCTGGAGCACAAGCTCGGCATTCAATTCGCGCAGTACTGAGCTGAGATAGCCAACGTAAAAAGGCCGGCCCCTTGGGCCGGCTTTTTTACGTGGCAATTTCCGTTACCAGTGCGTGTCTTCAGCGGTCGAGCTGATCTTGTGCAGCGACAGATCGGCGCCGTTGAATTCTTCTTCCTGATCCAGACGCAGGCCGACGACCCGCTTGATCAGGGCATACACGACAAAGCCGCCGATCACCGCGACGAGAATGCCCAGCGCGGTGCCGAACAGCTGGCTGATGAAGCTCACGCCGCCAAGTCCGCCCAGGGCGCTATTCCCGAAAATACCCGCGGCAATCCCGCCCCAGGTACCGCACAAGCCATGCAGGGGCCAGACGCCGAGCACGTCGTCGATCTTCCAGCGATTCTGCGTGCAGGTGAACAGGCGTACGAACAGCGCGCCGGCGATGGCGCCAATGACGAGCGCAGCGAGCGGATGAACCAGGTCGGAGCCGGCGCAAATCGCGACCAGACCGGCGAGCGGGCCGTTATGCACGAAGCCGGGGTCGTTGCGCCCCATCAGCGTGGCGGCCAACGTGCCGCCGACCATGGCCATCAGGGAGTTCATGGCGACGAGACCGGTGATCTTGTCGAGCGTCTGTGCGCTCATCACATTGAAGCCGAACCAGCCGACGATGAGAATCCAGGCGCCGAGCGCAAGGAAGGGAATGCTCGACGGCGGATGCGCGGCGACTGCGCCGTCCTTGGTGTAGCGGCCACGCCGGGCGCCGAGCTGCAGTACTGCCATCAGACCGATCCAGCCACCGACCGCGTGCACTACGACGGAGCCGGCGAAGTCGTGGAACTCTGCACCGAAGCTGGTTTTCAGCCAAGCCTGAAAACCGTAGGCGCCGTTCCAGGCGATACCTTCGAAGAAGGGATAGACGAAGCCGACGATCAGGAAGGTGGCGGCGAGTTGCGGATTGAAACGGGCGCGTTCGGCGATGCCGCCCGAGATGATGGCCGGAATGGCCGCAGCGAAGGTAAGCAGGAAGAAGAATTTGGTCAGGTCATAGCCATTGCGCTGCGCCAGCACTTCAGCACCGCTGAAGAAATGAACCCCGTAGGCAATACCGTAGCCGATGAAAAAGTAGGCAAGCGTGGAGACCGAGAAATCCACCAGGATCTTGACCAGGGCATTGACCTGGTTTTTCTTGCGCACGGTGCCGAGTTCGAGAAAGGCGAAACCGGCGTGCATGGCCAAGATCATGATGGCGCCGAGCAGGATGAACAGCACGTCGGCGGAAGTATGCAGTTGTTCCAAAATGGGGCTCCTAGGGCGTGGTTGGCACGCTATTGGGGATTAAGCCGCAGAAAGGAGCAACAACTGTTCCATCTTGGTGCTTTGTTTTAAATCATGGTGTTAGCTTTGTTTGTGCCTGTTTTCTGCCCCAACATGGTGCTTTTCAAATGCAACAAAGCCCCATGTTGGGGGTTTGTGGCATTTGGTGTGGCAAGTTGGGGCGTTGGAGTGGGGCGTTCAG
>DATMTO010000212.1:0-12118 GCA_035564055.1 Rhodocyclaceae bacterium
GCCATCGTGGGCGCTGCTGAGACTGCCGCTTACACTCAGCCGATAAGCGGTCAACGCCTGCGTCAGCAGCACGATCTCCGTTTCTTCGCCGATGCGGAACCAGAGATCGAGATCTTCGCCATTGGTTTCGCCGACAGGGAAGCAGGGCGAGAGTCGTTCGAGCAAGGTTTTGCGCAACACAATCGACCCGGTGAAGAAGGGAATGCCGTCCATCCAGCGTTGCGGCAGATCGTCGATGGTTTCGTAGCGCATCGACGGTAGCGGCCATGGTTGCATCCTGAAGTCGGCATCCACGGCGCGGAAGTTGGCGGCCACGGCTTCTGCACGCGGATGGTCTTCGATCATATGCACCATCTGCGCGAGGTAGTGTGGATGCAGCCAGTCGTCGGCATCGAGAAAGCCGACCCATTCACCCGCGGCCAGCGCGATGCCGCGATTGCGTGCCGCTGCAACGCCGGCATTGGACTGGCTGACCAGGCGCACGCGCGGATCGGCGCATGTGGCAACGATTTCGCGGCTGTTGTCGGTCGAGCCGTCGTCCACGACGATGACTTCGAAATCCGCATAGGTCTGTGCGAGCACCGAGTCCAGCGTCTGCCGGATGTAGGCTGCCTTGTTGTAGAGCGGAACGACGATGGAGATTTTCATGATTGGGTCGATGGACGCGCAAAGGCGGTGTCGGCGGCCGCTGGTTTCGCACTGCCGGTCTGCGGCAAGAGCGCGCTGTAGGCCGGCAGCAGGATCAGCAGCATCAGATGGCCGATGAACTCGGGACCGTAGCCGCTCAGGGTCAGGGGCACTTCACTGATGGCACGCAGTGCAAGCGCCAGGAAAAAGGCCAGCGTCAGCCCCCGGCTCGCGCCAGCGTGACGCCATGCCAGCCCCAGCATGGCGATCAGGTAGAAGGTCAGCGGGATGGCGCCGACCAGTCCGGCGCGCGGCAGCAGGTCCATGTACTGGTTGTGGCCGTGCGTTGCGCTCAGCAGGCCGACGCTGTGGCGATAGGCGTTGTCGAGAAACGAGGGGCCGTAGCCGAACAGCGGGTGACGCATCCATTCGTCATAGGCGACCGCCCAGATGACGTCGCGGCCGGTCAGCGAGGTCAGTTGCGCGCCTGAGTCGCTGCTGAGAAAGCGGCTGAGACGGCCGTCGGCATTGCCGAACAGGACTTCGCCCATGAGTGCGGCCAGCCCTGCCAGCACGCATACGGCGAGCAGGATGCCGAGCTGGGGGCTCTCGGGATCGCTCAGTTTCTGTTTGAGTGCGGCGCCGTGGCGGTAGAGATACATGACCAGCGCGCAAATCGAGAACGACAGCCAGGCGGTCTTGGACTGCGCCAGCACCAGGGTCAGCAGCCCGAGTACCCAGGCGGCGGCGTTCAGATGGCGGTGTGCGTATGGGCGCGCCCATACGCACAGCAAGCTCACCTGCGCCAGCATGGCGAGTATCACCGCATGCGGCGCAAGCCCGGCCAGGCGCGGCAGTCCGGGAATCAGGCCCTGGGTGTAGTTGGTGTCGAGGACCACATGCGGCAGCACGGGCAATACCAGATAGCTGACCAGCTGGAAAATGAAGAGGCTGTTACGCGCTGTCAGCAGTGTGCGTTCGCCTTCATCGGCGCTCAGAAGCAGCGCCGCCAGACCGATCGGCAGGGTGTAGAAGCTTTCGCGCACGATCGCTGGGTGCGCCGAGAACAGCATGGGGGATGCCACGCTGCCCAGCCAGAAGGCGATGAATCCCAGCGTCAGCATGGGCGTCGTACCGAACAGCGGACGTTGCTGGCTGACGTGACTGATGA
Source organism: Rhodocyclaceae bacterium (assembly GCA_035564055.1). Taxonomy (GTDB): domain Bacteria; phylum Pseudomonadota; class Gammaproteobacteria; order Burkholderiales; family Rhodocyclaceae. Next base: position 1,799 of record DATMTO010000212.1, read on the forward strand.
TGCGTTCGGCGGACGCGGTGAGGATCACGATGGTGCAGAGGCGTTGTACCCAGATCGCCAGCGGATGCTTGAGCGCGCCTTCGACCGCCTGGGCGCCGTTGAAATCCATGGACCGGCCGGACAGCGCCATGGCCACGCCGGTGGTGATCAATATCGCCGGAATGACCAGATGAAAATAGCCATGCTTTCGATTCGCCGTCAGCTGGACGGCGCCGACCACCGTCAGCACGCAGGCAAAGGCTGCGACGACGGCAGCGACCATCAGGACGAGGGTCGGCCCGACGCTCAACATCCCTGCCTTCCGCGGGCGGTACTCATTGCAGCTAGGTTCATGGTCAATTGACTGTTCTCACGAGGCTGGCCTGTCCGCTCATCCGCGGACGGGCACGATCTTTCTTCTCCCCCGATCATCCGACGCCGCTTGGGCTGTTTTTCTTGTCTGCATGACCACAATCATCCGGCGCGCGGCGGCCGCTGTTTGTCTGTTCTTCTGGCCTGCGTTTTGCTGCAGCCATGGTTGTATTTTTCAGAGATGTTTTCAATAGGATGAACGGCCTAATGACGCGGCAGGCAGGTGGGCATAAGGTGTGTTTACCGGCTCTGCCGTATGCAAGGAAGCACCTCAAATGAAGCGCCGTCTGTACGTGTTATTGCTGTCCGGAGTTGTGTTGTGGAGTGGGGCGGTGCGGCTGCTGCATGCAGCGGGCAACTTCGATCCCTCGACGCAATGCAAATCGGTCTCTGCCGAGACCTGTACCGTCGCCCAGGAGCTGGGTCGCGGCGTGAATATGGGCAACATGCTGGAAGCCCCGCGCGAAGGCGATTGGGGGGTGCGCCTCGAGCCTGCCTATATCGATCTCGCGGCGTCCGTATTCAAAACGGTCCGCATCCCGATCCGCTGGAGTAACCATGCAGCGGCGACGGCCGACGCTACGCTCGATCCGATCTTTGCCGCACGCGTCGATCAAGTTGTGGATGCTGCACTGGCCAAGGGGCTGTATGTCATTATCGACGTGCACCACTACAGTCAGCTGTTCGGCGACCCGCTCCAATACAAGGAGTTTTCGGTGGCGCCGGAAGTGGTCGATATCCGGCTGGTCAATATCTGGCGGCAGGTGGCGCAGCGCTACAGCACGCGTTCGCCGAAGCTGATTTTCGAGCTGCTCAACGAGCCGCACGGGCGCATGAATTCGACCGCCTGGAATCTGCTTATGCCGCAGGTGCTGGCGGCTGTCAGGCAGAGCAATCCGACGCGCACCGTGGTCGTCGCCAGCACCTACTGGAGCGCCGTACGCGACATTGCGCTGCTCGCGATGCCGCCGCAGGATCGCAACCTGATCATGACCTTCCATACCTACGATCCGATGGCCTTTACTCACCAGGGCTTGAGCTGGATGCCGCAGTTTCCGGCCGGGGTGGCGTGCTGCGACGCCGTGCAGAAGAAGGCGATCACCGATGTGCTCGATAAGGCCAGGCAGTGGAGCGTGAGCAGCGGCTACCCGGTCTATATCGGCGAATTCGGTTCTGACGACAAGGCCGACATGGCCTCGCGCGAGACCTATACACGCTTCGTGCGCGACGAAGCCGAGAAGCGTGGTATCCCCTGGACCTTCTGGGAGTTCGCCTCCAGCTTCGGCATGTATGATCCGGTCGCCAAGACCTGGCGCGAACCTCTGCGCCGCGCGCTGCTTGACTGAAGCGCGCAGGCGTCTGCGCAACCGCCGTTGCCGCTGAGGCGTTCAGACTATTTATCGCTGTTCACGCAGCCTCTACACTGGCCATGCAGTGCGATTACGGGAGACATTCGAAATCCCGATCCCAACACGCGAAAGGCTGATGAATGGCAAAGGGAATGATTTTGGCGGCGGGCCAGGGGACCCGCGTGCGTCCGCTCACGAAGGACTGGCCCAAACCGATGGTGCCTATCCTGGGCAAGCCGGTGATGGAATATCTGATCGAGCATATGGTGCGCTACGGCGTGACCGACATCATGGTGAACGTGGCTTATCACCATCGCAAGATCGAGGAGTATTTCGGCGACGGGCGGCGCTGGGGAGCCAATATCGGCTACGCCTTCGAGGGCGTGAACGACCACGGCGACATCGTGCCCAAACCCAAGGGTTCGGCCGGCGGTCTCAAGGCAATTCAGGATTTCAGCGGCTTTTTCGATGAAACGACGCTGGTCTTGTGCGGCGACGCCATCGTCGATCTGGATCTGGGTGCCGCAATCTTCGAACACAAGCAAAAGGCTGCGCTCGCCAGCGTGATCGGTCTCGACGTGCCGCCCGACCAGGTGCAGAACTACGGCATCGTGGTGGCCGACAGCGATGGCAAGATCGAATCCTTTCAGGAAAAGCCGACGCCAGCGGAAGCAAAGTCGACCCTGGCGAGTACCGGCATCTATCTTTTCGAGCCGGAGGTTCTGGAGCTGATTCCCTCCGGCAAGAACTTCGATATCGGCAGCGAACTGTTTCCACTGATGGCTGAAAAGGGGCTGCCTTTCTACGTGCAGAACCGCTTCTTCAACTGGATCGACATCGGCCGCGTTACCGACTACTGGTCGGTCCTGCAGCGCGTGCTCAAGGGCGAAATCGCGCAGATGGACATGCCGGGCAAGGAAATCAAGCCAGGCATCTGGGTTGGTCCCAATACCTGCATTAACTGGGGCAGCGCCAAGATCGTCGGACCGGTGCACATCGGCTCCAGCGTGCGCATCGATGCCGGCTGCTCGGTCATCGGTCCCGCATGGATCGGTCATGGCAGCCACCTGCGGGCCGGTTCCAAGGTGATCCGCAGCGTGCTGTTCGAATACACCCGAATCGGCGAGAGCATGGTCTTCGAAGAGATGATCGTGTCGCCGCGCTACTGTGTAAACCGTGCCGGAGAAACCACCTACATGGGCGACGACCGGACCGATTTGCGCTGGGGCGATGCGCGGGGATAGTCCGCCGCGCGTGAAAGTACTTCATTCCGCACCGCCGCCTAGTCCGTTCGGACAGGCCGGATGCGGATCTTGCCGGTTTGACGGAAACCCAGGCTCGAAGCGGATTACGGGCGCATGGCCGGTTAGCCCGGGCGGGCTATTTCGCCAACCGATGGAAACTCCTAGGATGCGTACTGTAGTTCTTTTCCTGAGGAGTTGAAGTCATGAATTGTCTGAAGGTCTCCCTGAAAACGCTGAGCGTGGCGGTTATCGCCGCCACCGCCAGCATGTCGCATGCCGCAACCACGGACTGGGGTCCCGTGGCGCCCGGCACCACCTTTTCGACCTCATTGTCGGTCCCGCGACTAGGCGCCTTCGAGGACACCTACTCCTTCTCCCTGTTGACTTCCGCCATCGGCGACATGAAGCGCAGCGTTACCGTGACGCTGGACGAATTCGGCTCGCCCGAGAGCGGCTTCATTGGACTCAGCTACGGCTTGTACTCGGCGGTGACGAATACGCTGCTGAGCTCCAGCTACGACGCTCTGAGCAAGAAGTACATGTTCTCCGGCATCTCTGCGGGGGACTACTATCTCAAGGTGGCGGGCGACGGCTGGCGCAATGGCAGCGGAGTCGACATGCCGAAATACAACGCCCTGGTCAGCATCACGGCAGCGGTTCCGGAGCCGGAAACCTACGCCATGTTCCTGGCCGGCCTGGGTCTCGTCGGTACGGTCATGCGGCGCCGCTCACGCGACTTCTGAGGTGTGGTGAGCCTGCCGGCAGGGGAGTCAGCGATATGCTGACTCCCCTGTTTCTTTTGCACCTGACGCAAGGGACGATGCTTGGCGTCGGATTGGCCGGCGCTGCCTTATCAGGGTACGCTTCGCCGCCGGACCTTGATGTGGCGGGCGCCAAAGCCATTCGCGGTATTCAGGTGCCGCCGGCTAGCTAGTAGGCGTACTGATCCTTGAAGACCACGCCCACGGTCATGAGGATGATCTTGAGATCCAGGCCGAGCGACCAGTTGCGCAGATAGTCGAGGTCGTAGTCGATGCGCGCCGCCATCTTGTCAACCGTCTCGGTTTCGCCGCGCAGGCCGTTGACCTGCGCCCAGCCGGTGATGCCCGGCTTGGCCTTGTGACGAATCATGTAACCCTTGATCAGCTTGCGATACATCTCGTTGTGAGCAATGGCGTGGGGGCGCGGCCCGACGATGCTCATGCGCCCCTGCAGCACATTGATGAACTGCGGCAGCTCGTCGAGCGAGGTCTTGCGCAGGAAGCCGCCAATCGGGGTGAGACGCGAGTCATTCTTCTGTGCCTGCTTCACCACGCTGCCGTCTTCGCAAACCGTCATCGAGCGGAACTTGTAAACCAGGATCTCCTCGCCATCGAGACCGTAGCGGCGCTGCTTGAAGATGACCGGCCCCGGCGAGGTCAGCTTCACCGCCGCACCGATTGCCAGCAGGATCGGCGAGATGGCGGTGAGGATGCCGAGCGAGATGACGATGTCACTGCCGCGCTTGATGAGGCCGTTGAGGCCGGTGAACGGCGTTTCGCACACAGAGACTACCGGCATGTGGCCGATGTGGCCCATGCGGCCCTGGATGATGTCGGTGACGAACAGATCGGGCACGAAGTAGATCGAGGCGGTGGTGTCGCGCAGTTCGTCCAGCACGTGCAGGATGCGCGGTTGCGAGGCCATGGGCAGGCAGATGTAGATCAGCTGCACGTGCTCACGCTTGACATAGGCCGCGATGTCGGCGAGCCGGCCCTCGATGCGCACTTGCGGCGCGGCCGTGCGTTCACCGCTGCGGTCGTCGAAGAAGCCGAGTAGCTGGATATTCTCGTATGAGCTTTGGACGATGCGCCGGGACAACTCGGCGCCTTGCTCGTTGAGCCCGACGATGATGGCCCGGCGCGGGCCGCCCTGAAGGCGGAGCAGAATCGGCAGCAGCCAGCGAAACACGAGATTGCCGAGCAGCAGCATGGCGGGACCCAGCCACAACCAGTTCAGAATCGCCTGCGGCGGAAACATCTGCAGGGAGTGGGTCGCGTAGCCAAGCAGCAGAATCAGCGTCACGATGGCGGCGCAGGACACCAGAATGTCCGTACTGCTGCGCCACAGGTCGTCCTGCATGCGCGCCTTGCCAGGGAACAGCAGGGAGAAGACGAGCACCGACAGGATGAAGTAGTGATGGGCGATCTCGCCCTCGTAATAGATGCTCAAACCCCAGATCGTGGCCGAGAGTATGACCGGCTCAAGCAGGGCTTCGCCGAGGCGGATGAGATTGTCGCGACCCAGGTACAGGTCGGCGGTGTTACGGGTGGCGGTGAGGAGCTGGCGCGCCGGCATCGATGGCTTTCAGGACGTTGCGATTGGAAAATGACTACAACTTGGACACGGCCTGCGCGCGATTGCAGACGTTCAGCTTGCGGAAAATGCGCTGCAGGTGGTTCTTGACCGTAAAGGAGCTGATGTCGAGGATCTGCCCGATTTCCTGGTTGGTCTTGCCGAGGCTGACCCAGTGCATGATCTCGGCCTCGCGTTCGCTCAGGCCGCCGGGAGGTTCTTCGTCCGGAACTTCCACGCTGCCGTTGCGCTTGTCCGTCGCCGCAGTGTCCGGATTGACGTAGGCATGCTGCTCCGGCAACAGGCAGATCTGGCGGAAGGCGGTGTCGATGTAGGGCAGCAGGAAGCGCAGCGCATCGCGGGTGCGCGTGTTGCCCAGGTCGGTCGGGCCGAGGAACACGTAGAGGCAGTCGTGATGGCCGCGCTGGTCTTTGATGCCATGCACGAGCCCGCAGCGCATGCGCGCGATGGTTCGCGTCAGGACCGGGCTTACCAGCTGCTCATGATAGAAGCCATCCTCGGTGCGGATGATGTAGGGCGTGTGGTTGCACTCGTCCCAGCGCTCGAACAGCGTGGCGAGAAAGGGCAGCAGGGCCTTGTCGTCAAAGGCGTCGGTGCGCATGCCGGTCAGCGGGGAAACAATGTCATGGCAAATCAGTCCAAGCGAGAAGTCGCCCCAGGCGGTGATCAGAATGTCGTGTGGAATGAAGCGCTGCACCTGGTTCTGCAACCAGTTGAACAACTCGAAGTGGCGCTTGATCGTGGTCGATTCCTGCACCAGATTGAGCAGAGGGCCGAGTTCGGTAACCGAGATGTTCGATAGGAAATTCATGGGTGGCGATCTGTAGATGGCTATTAGATACGTGCTTTGCTCGAAGTTCTCTGTATTAGTGCATATGTACCCATACCCCGACGTCCATCTCATTTTGCAGATTGCTTGTGAAAAGGATAATTCATATTGTTGATTGACCCGTATAAAAACCTTGTGGCACAATGGTCTTCGGCATTTATGCGTTGGTCCGTTCGGACTAAGAAAGGTCGTAAACTCTTGCCAGCTCTACGCAAGCTTTATTCGGTAACCTTGTCAGAATGAAAATACTGATCGTCGAAGATGACCTCCCGCTGGCTGAAGGTTTGGCCGGTGCCCTGAGAACGTCAGGCTATGAGGTCGAACATGTGGCAACGGGAACCGATGCGCTGGCGGTTTGCAAGGCCCGTTCCTTTTCCGTCATCGTGCTGGACCTGGGCCTGCCGGACATCAGCGGCTTCGACGTACTCTCGAAGATCGAACGTTCGCGTCAGGGCGGTGTGCTCATCCTCACCGCGCTCGACGGCGTGGATGAACGTGTGCGCGGCCTCGACCTGGGTGCCGATGACTACATGATCAAGCCGTTCGCGCTGGCCGAGCTGGAGGCGCGCGTGCGCGCCCTGCTGCGCCGCGTCGAGGCGGGCGAGGACACCCGCGTGCAACTGGGCAAGCTTTGCGTCGACATCGTCGGCAAGCGCGCCTGGGTTGGTGAACAGACGCTGGATCTCACGGCCCGCGAGTGGGGGGTGTTGGTGCAACTGCTGCGGCGCGTCGGCCTGGTGGTCAGCAAGCAGCAACTCCAGAACGCGATCCAGAACTGGGATGAAATTCTCAGCGACAACGCCATTGAGGTGTATGTCTCCCGCCTGCGCGCCAAGCTGCAGGGCAGCGGCGTCACCATCCGCACGCTGCGCGGTTTCGGTTACATGATCGAGGGGTGAGGAGCGTGCCCCTCACCCAGTAGCCCCTTACCCCAGCCCTCTCCCCCGAGGGGAGAGGGTGACTGCGGTTCGCGGCTGCGCCGCTCCCTGATATTGAGTGACTCCGTCGTGTCGGTTCAAGCGGATGTTCGCTCCGCGAACGGTCCGCTTTTGCTTGGGACGGCCCGGCGCAAAAGCTACCCAGAGGGTTCTTCGTAGCTACGGAGAGAAAACGCGCAGCTTCGCCGCCGGTCCGCGAATTTACGTAAACTCAGGCGAAGCGGTACGCGCCGGAGGCGCAATCCGCGATACAGAGAATTCGGAGCTACCCATAATTTGGGAGTGGCGCCGCCGCGAACCAAAGTCACCCCCTTTCCCGGAAAACCTGCAGAGCAGGTTTCAGTGCAGGCTAATGCCAGCGAAGCTGGCGTTATGCCGGAACTAATGGGGGCTGGGGGGATAGCTTAAAATACAGCCCCCATGTCCGACGTCCCGATTCCCGCCACCGTTCCCGATATCGCTCCGCTGTTCGCGGACGATGGCCCGCTGGCGACCGCGATTCCGGGCTACAGCGCGCGACCGCAGCAGGTCGAGATGGCGCAGAAGATTGCGGCGGCCATCTTCAACAATCAGGCTTTCGTCGCCGAGGCCGGCACGGGTACCGGCAAGACCTACGCCTATCTGGTGCCGGCGCTGAAGTCGGGCGGCAAGGTGATTATTTCCACCGGCACCAAGACGTTGCAGGATCAGCTCTTCCAGCGCGACCTGCCGACCGTGCGCGATGCGCTGCGCGTCGGTGCTTCGATCGCGCTGCTCAAGGGGCGCGCCAACTACGTCTGTCACTACCATCTCGAGCGCGCACAGAACGAAGGGCGCTTCGCTTCGAAGGCGGAGGCCGACCACATCCGCACCATCATGCGCTTCGCCAAGACCACGAAGCGGGGTGACAAGGCCGAGCTGGTCGCGGTTCCCGAAGACTCCGGCGCCTGGCAGCAGGCGACCTCGACGCGCGACAACTGCCTCGGCCAGGAGTGCCCCAACGTCAAGGAATGCTTCGTGCTGGCGGCGCGCCGCGAAGCGCTGGTGGCCGATGTGGTGGTGGTCAATCACCACCTCTTCTTCGCCGACGTGATGCTGCGCGACGACGGCCTCGGTGAATTGCTGCCGGCCTGCAATGCCATCATCTTCGACGAAGCCCACCAGCTGCCGGAAGTGGCCGGACTGTTCTTCGGCGAGTCGGTGAGTACGGCGCAAATGATCGAGCTGTCACGCGACAGCCGCAATGAGGCGCTGGCTGCCGCCAAGGACTACAAGCCCTTGCAGGATGCCGTACGCAGCGTGGACAAGGCGGCGCGCGATCTGCGGCTCAGCGTGAGCGGCGAGAACCTGCGCTTGCCGCTGGCACAGGTGTCCGGCAACGCCGATTTTCAGCGCTCCCTGGATGCGGTCGAGGCGACGCTGCAGGAGCTTGGTCAGCACCTCACGGCGCAGGCGGAACGCAGCGAAGGCCTGGAGAATTGCCTCAATCGCACCCACGAGATGCTGCTGCGCCTGAAGCGCTGGCGCAGCAATGCGCGTTCGGAAGGCGATGCTTCCGCGGTATCGCCTGACAAGAATGAATACGTGCGCTGGCTGGAAGTGTTCAGTCAGACCCTGGCGCTCAACATGACGCCGCTGCACGTCGCCGACATCTTTCAACGTCAGATGGCCGGCCATCCGCGCGCCTGGATCTTCACCTCGGCAACGCTCGCGGTCGGCAACGATTTCGGCCACTACTGCAATGAGCTCGGCCTGCTGGAAGCCGAGACGGCGCAGTGGGGCAGCCCCTTCGACTATGCGCAGAACGGGCTGCTGTATTGCCCGCCCGAGATGCCCGAGCCGAATTCGCAGTTCTACAGCGAGGCCGTGGTCGAGGCCTGCTGGCCGGCCATCGTCGCCTCTGGCGGCCGCGCCTTCGTGCTGTGCACCTCGCTGCGGGCGATGCGCCGCATCCACGAGCTGATCGAAGATAGGCTGTCCCGCGCCAATCATCTCGACTATCCTTTGCTATTGCAGGGTCAGAGTTCGCGCACTGAATTGCTTGACCGCTTCCGCCGCCTCGGCAACGCAATACTCGTCGCCAGCCAGAGCTTCTGGGAGGGCGTCGATGTGCGCGGCGAGGCGCTGTCGCTGGTGGTCATCGACAAGCTGCCTTTCGCGCCGCCCGATGATCCGGTGCTGGCGGCGCGCATTGAGCATCTCCGCAAGCAGGGCGGCAATCCCTTCTTCGACTACCAGTTGCCGCATGCGGTGATCAGCATGAAGCAGGGCGCCGGGCGCCTGATTCGCGACGAGGCCGATCGAGGCGTGCTCATGGTCTGCGATCCGCGTCTGATTTCCAAGCCCTACGGCCGCCGGATCTGGCAGTCGCTACCGCCGATGCGGCGTACGCGCGAAATTGCCGAGGTTGAGGCTTTTTTTGCCGCCGAAGGCCATGCGGTCTAGGTCGGAATCGCTATATCTGAATGTAGTCAGCGCGGTACAATGGCGGCTGGATTTCAGACACGGAGCATTTCGTGAAGGTTTTCGGCTTTACCGGTTTTAGCGGCTCGGGCAAGACCACGCTGCTGGAACAGATGATTCCCCTGTTCGTGCAAAAGGGCTTACGCGTTTCCCTGATCAAGCACGCCCATCACAAGTTCGACATCGACAAACCCGGCAAGGATTCCTATCGCCACCGCGAAGCCGGCTGCACCGAGGTCATGCTGGTGTCGGCGAATCGCTGGGCCTTGATGCACGAGCTGCGCGGCGACGCCGAACCGACGCTGGAGGAGCAGATCGCGCGCATGTCGCCCTGCGACCTTCTGCTGATCGAAGGTTACAAGAACAGCGACCTGCCCAAGATCGAGATTCATCGTCCCGATCATGTCGAGGACATGCTGTATCCGGGCCACAATGTGGTGGCCGTCGCCAGTGACGTGCCGCTCGAGCTTGAGGTCCCTGTGCTGGATCTCAATTCGCCGCCGGCCATCGTCGACTTCGTCCTGAATTTCACCGGATTGAATAAATGAGCGTTGATGTGAAAAATGCGCCTCAGCACAAGCCCTTGATGGAACTGGATCAGGCGCTGGCCCTGCTGCTCGCCGGCGCCCATCCGGTCACGGGTGTCGAGACCGTCTCCACCTTCGATGTGTCCGGCCGCGTGCTGGCTCAGTCGCAGTTCTCCACCATCAATGTGCCGCCGCTCGACAACTCTTCGATGGACGGCTATGCGGTCCGTTGCGCCGATGTGGCCGCAGTCGGTACGGTGTTGCCGGTGAGCCAGCGCATTCCTG
>DATMTO010000213.1:0-3610 GCA_035564055.1 Rhodocyclaceae bacterium
GTTCCCGCGGGGGCGCTGAGATAAATCAGCGGCATAGCCAGCACCGGCAGCGCCGCCGCGATGAACAGTGCGCTCAAAATGCGAGGGTTCGTCCTCAACGGTTGCCCAAGAAAGTCGAGTAATAGCAGCCAAGCCACCGCCATCAGCAGCGCATGCTGAAATTGCAGCGTATGGCCGCCCCCCCAGAATACGGCCTCGTAAAGTGCATGGCCCTCGTAGGCCGGACGGCCTAGCCAGGACCAGGCAAAGCCGATGAAGGCAAGACTGCCGGCGATGGCGCCAGCATAGATGCCGATGGCGATGACGTCACTGCCTTGCGTCCAGCCTTCAGGCACGGCGGTGAGCAGCGCGCGTAGCAGGGTGAGCGCAAAGCCTGCGCCGGCAATGCACAGGCCGGTGAAGAAAACCGGCTGCTGCAGGATGGGGATGTAGTTGTTGAGCAGGGGCTGCGGATCGCCGCAGAACGGCGAAGCCACCATCAGCGTCGTTCCGACGACGGCGAGCCACAGGCCGGCCCAGCCGAGGCCTGCCCATTTTGCGTTACCGGCAAGGCTCCAGAGCACGCCGCCGAAGGCCATGAACCAGATCAGGACCGAGAGATCCACATGAACGATGAGCGCGGCGCGAAAAAAATCTTTAATGGGGATCAGCTCATTCACCCCCGGCGTGCGCGCTACCACAAGCAGTATGGCGAGCAGGCCGGCGCCGATCAATGCGGCGATTCCGAGCATCAGCCAGGCGCGCGCAAGACGCAGGGGCGATGAAGTATCTTGATGATTTAGCGGGGCGCGCAGGGCTTTCAGGGTGTAGGTTTCGTTCGACATATCGAGGTCAGGGTAGGGCGTTTTGTCCACTGGTTCGGGAGTATATGCGCTGAGTCCCATGTTAAAATTATTTGATCCACATCAAAGTGGACGCAAGCTGATTCATGCCGTGAGATTTCGGCCCTTCGATTCCTGTAAGTGAGAACGCCTTGATCGCCAGCCAGACAGTTTCGTACCGCCTCAGTCAGTACCTGCAACTGACCAAGCCTCGCGTTGTTTCCCTGATCGTATTCTGCGCCGTCATCGGCATGTTCCTGGCGACGCCGGGCATGGTGCCCATGAAAGTGCTGGTGCTTGGCACCCTGGGCATCGGCCTGGTCGCCGGCGCGGCGGCAGCGGTGAACTGCCTGATTGAGCAGAAGGTCGACGCCATGATGGCGCGCACCAAGGGCCGTCCGCTGCCGCAGGGCGAAGTGAATTCGCTAGAGACTCTGATGGTCTCCGGCGTGCTCGGCGGCATTGGCCTCTCCATGCTGTACCAGATCAACGCGCTGACCATGTGGCTGACCCTGGCGACCTTCGTTGGGTACGCCGTCATCTACACCGTCTTCCTCAAGCCCAACACCTCGCAGAACATCGTCATCGGCGGTGCCTCCGGTGCCATGCCGCCCGTACTGGGTTGGGCCGCCGTTACCAACTCCATGCCCCCGGAAGCCTGGTTGTTGTTCCTGATCATCTTTGTATGGACCCCGCCACACTTCTGGTCGCTGGCCCTGTACCGTGCCAAGGAATACGAAGCCGCCGGTTTCCCCATGCTGCCGGTCACGCACGGCGCCGAGTACACGCGTCGCCATGTCTTCCTGTACACCGTCGGCTTGACCTTCATTACCCTGGTGCCCGAGTTCATCGGCATGACGGGCTGGTTCTACTTGGTGTCGGCGATCATCCTGAACGCGATCTTCCTCAAGCATGCCTGGCTGGTGTGGCGCCGCTATTCCGATCAGGTGGCGCAGAAGTCCTTCCGCTGGTCAATCGCCTACCTGTCCTTCCTGTTTGCCGCACTGCTGGTGGATCATTATCTGCAGCCGCTGCTGGCCGGCTGATCCGATGCGCAAGATTCTGCTGGTCTTGTGTGTCGCCCTGCTGGCGGCGTGCAGCGGTGGCGAGCCGCCACCCAAGTTCAATTCGACGGATGTGAGCGGTGCCGACTGGGGCCGCGAACTCAATCTGACCGATCACAACGGCAAGCCGCGTACATTGGCCGACTTCAAGGGCAAGGCCGTCGTCCTGTTCTTCGGGTACACGCAATGCCCGGATATCTGCCCGACCACACTGATGGCCTCGGCGCAGGCGATGAAGCTGCTTGGCAGCGACGCCGACAAGGTGCAGGTGCTGTTCGTGACGCTCGATCCGGCGCGCGATACGCCGCAGGTGCTGGCCAAATATGCACCGGCCTTCAACCCGAGCTTCCTCGGACTCTACGGCAACGAGGCCGCCACCGCTGCTGCGGCCAAGGAGTTCAAGGTCTTCTTCCAGAAGCAGCCGGGCAGTACGCCGGAAAGCTACACCATCGACCATACTGCCGCGAGCTACGCGCTCGACCCGCAGGGGCGTCTGCGTCTCTATATCAAGCATGGCGAGACGCCGGAGCAAATCGCTGCAGATCTGCGGCTATTGCTCCAAGGGAAATAGCGATCCCCTTAGCCACCTTTCCGAGAAAAGGGGGCAACGGTTGTTCGCCGCTAAGCGGCTCCCCGTCTAGCGACTTTGGGTGGGCGGCGGCTGTATGTAAACCGAACGGTCGATAGGCAAAGTAAAAAGGCCACCCGTGGGTGGCCTTTTGATTGCTGCTGCAAACAGATCAGCTCAGGTAAGCCTTCATCTTCTGCATGGCCTTGGCTTCGATCTGGCGGATACGCTCAGCCGAAACACCATATTCATCGGCCAGCTCATGCAGGGTCGCGGCTTCTTCGCCATCCTCGACCAGCCAGCGGCGTTGCACGATGTCGCGGCTGCGTTCATCGAGGCCGGCGAGTGCGTTCAGCAAGCCGGTGGTCTGCAGATGGTCGCGCTCCTGGCGTTCCAGCATCATCGACGGTTCTAAGCTGTTGTCGGCGGCCAGATAGGCGATGGGGGCGTAGCTGTCTTCGTCGTCGTCCGCACCCGGTTCGAGGGCGATGTCCTGCCCGGTCATACGGGTTTCCATCTCCATGACTTCTTCGGGCTTGACGCCCAGGGTCTTGGCGATGTGCTGGACTTCGTCCGGGCCGAGCGTGCTGAAGCCTTGCTTCATGCTGCGCAGATTGAAGAACAGCTTGCGTTGGGCCTTGGTCGTGGCGACCTTGACCAAGCGCCAGTTCTTCAGAATGTACTCGTGCATCTCGGCCTTGATCCAGTGGATCGCGAAGGACACCAGACGCACGCCGCGGTCGGGGTCGTAGCGCTTGACCGCCTTCATCAGGCCGATATTGCCTTCCTGGATCAGGTCGGCGTGCGGCAGGCCATAGCCGAGATACCCGCGCGCAATGGCAATGACCAGACGCAGATGCGAGGTCACCAGCTGGCGGGCGGCATCAAGATCGTTTTCGTCCCGCAGACGGCGCGCCAGGCTTTTCTCTTCCTCTTCGCTGAGCATGGGCACGCGATTCGCTGCCTGGATATAGGCATCGATGCTGCCGGTGGCGGCGGGCAGGTTGAAACTGGCAAGTGCAAGCGCGTTGGTCATCAGGCTAAACCTCCTTGGGGACTATATTAGCACTCCTCTTAAGAGAGTGCTAAATGCCGAAAGTTCCGTGTATTGATCGGCTGGAGATCAGTATGCGCAAGCGCTTATTGCAAATAAAGAC
>DATMTO010000214.1:0-7886 GCA_035564055.1 Rhodocyclaceae bacterium
GGCGCGCTGACAGCGCGGCCGCGCTGGCGCAGGTGGATGTGGCAATGCGCCAGGAGGAGGGCGCGCGCCGCCGCGTCCAGACCGAAACAGCGGTCCTTTACCAGACGGCAGTGTCGGCGCGCGAAAGCTGGCAGAGCGGCAGGGCCTCGGCCAGCCGCCTGGAACAGGCGGCGAACATGACCGCACGCGCCTATCAGCTCGGCGAGGGTAGTCTCAACGACCTGCTCACGGCACGCCGTCTCGCCAACGAGGCGCAATTGACGGAGCGGCAGATGCGCCTGGATGCGCTTGAGTTCCGCTACCGTCTGCTGCTGGATGCGCATCAGTTGTGGGATTTCGATGAGTAGGGCGCGCTGCTAGAATCTGTCCATGCGAATTCTGCTCGTCGAGGATGATTCCGAGCTTGGCGACGGCCTGTCCGTCGGCCTGCGTCAGGCGGGCTTTACGGTGGACTGGCTGCGCGACGGGCAAGCAGCCGATCACGCCCTGTCCGACGAAAGCTTCGACCTGCTCGTCCTCGATCTGGGCCTGCCGCGCATGAAGGGTATGGAGGTATTGCGCCGTGCGCGCAGTCGCGGCCAGACGCTGCCCATCCTGATTCTGACCGCACAGGACGCCACCGGCGACAAGATCGCCGGACTGGATGCCGGTGCCGACGACTATCTGGTCAAGCCCATCGATCTGGACGAACTGTCGGCGCGAATCCGCGCCCTGGCACGCCGCAGTGCCGGCCGCGCTGCGCCGCTGCTGGCGCACGGCGAGATCGTGCTCGATCCCGCTGCACATCGCGTTACCCTGGCCGGGAACGAAGTCGAGTTGCCGGCACGCGAGTTTGCGTTGCTGCGACTCCTGCTTGAAAACGTCGGCCGCGTGCTCACGCGCGATCAGCTCGAGCGTTCCATGTACGGCTGGAACGAGGAGCCCGACAGCAATGCGCTGGAGGTACACATCCATCATCTGCGCCGCAAGCTCGGCCAGTCGCTGATTCGTACCCTGCGCGGCGTCGGCTACACCATTCCAACATGACGACCGCCTGGTTTTCGCTGCGCCGTCGTTTGTTGTCGCTGCTGCTCGGCGGCGTTTCGGTGGCCTGGCTGGTGACCATGGCGCTCAGCTATCTCGATGCGCACCACGAGGTCGATGAACTCTTCGACGCGCAGCTCGCCCAGGCCGCGCAGACGCTGCTGGCCTTGCCCAAGGTGCAGGACGGCGATCTGGTCGAGGATCTTGGCGACCCGGCGCACAAGTATCAGCGCCAGCTGCGCTTCCAGATCTGGCGCGCCGACGGACGGCTGCTGATGCGTTCCGACAATGCGCCGACCACGCCGCTGGTCAAGGAGGACGGCTTTTCCGAAAGCAACGACGCGGACGGACACTGGCGCCATTACAGCCAATGGAACGCCGCGCATCGCTTGCAGGTGCAGGTCAGCGAGAACCATTACTTCCGTGACGACCTGATCGGACAGATTGCCTGGCGTCTGCTGCTGCCGGCCCTGTTCGGCCTGCCGCTGATCGGCGCCTGGGTCTGGGTCGCCACCCGCAAGGGGCTGGCCTCACTCGATGAGCTGGCTGATCAGATCGCCAGCCGGCGTCCGCAGCAGCTGCAAGCGCTTACGCCGGCGGCGGCGCCGCGCGAGATTCGACCAATGCTGGATGCCTTGAACGGCCTGTTCTCACGTGTCGAGTACACACTGGAGGCCGAGCAGCGCTTCACTGCCGACGCGGCACATGAATTGCGCACCCCGCTGGCCGGCCTGCAGGCGCAACTGCAGGTCGCCCTGCGCGCGCGCGACGAAGAGGAGCGCAATCAATCCTTGCAGCAATTGCAGCGCGGCCTGCAACGCGCTTCCCGTCTGGTGGATCAGATGTTGCAACTCGCCAGGCTCGACCCGCAAGCCGGCCTGCCCGATGCCGCACGCGTCGATTTGAGCAGTTTGTGTGCGGAAGTCTGCGCCGACCTCGGCCCGGAAATCCTACGCAAGAATCTCGAATTCGAACTCAAGGCCGAGCCTGCCCTCACCGTGACCGGGCAGGCCGAGTGGCTGCGCGTGCTATTGCGCAACCTCGTCGACAACGCCGTTCGCTATACACCCAATGGCGGCGCTGTGACAGTGACGCTGGCGCGTACGCCGACCGAAACAAGCTTGATCGTGTGTGACTCCGGGCCGGGTATTCCTGCCGCCGAAAGAGAGGCTGCCTTGCGCCCCTTTCACCGTCTCGACAACAGTAATGCCAGCGGCAGCGGCCTGGGATTGGCGATTGCGGCCAGAATCGCCGCGCTCCATCACGCCCGCCTCACGCTTGATGACGCGCCCTCCAGCCCAGGCCTCGCCGTGCGCGTGGCGTGGCTCTTGGCGGAAGATTTTGCTGGCGAAGCATAGCGAATTTGATCGCGGGCCCTTGATCAGGAAAGCGAGTCGCCTCAACGCAAAGATATTGGTCGTGTTCGGCAGGAGCAGGACTGTTTGCGACTAAACCTGGAGCGTTCCAACATCCATGCAAGCTGTTCGCTGTCGAGTGTTCAGGGCGGTCTAAGTACGGTTCATGAGGCGGTCTGGTGGGTGGTGTCATAGCGTTGGAGTTCCGCGCGAATTTTCTTCAAGACGGCCTTGACGCGCAGGCTGCTGTCGGCGCCCATGCGCAGCATGATCTTCTGCCCGGCAGAACGATTCTCCAGGCTTGAATCGGCATACAGATAGACTACCTTGGGCTGAACCAGCATCACCGGCGGCTGCACCTGGGGCGTGTCCAGCAGGTCGTCGATGGCTTCGAACAGGCGATCGTTGAAGTTAGCCTTGGGATAGCCCAGCTCCTGGTACGCCTTCTGGAACAGACCATAGTGACTGGCATAGAACTTCACCAGTGCCGTCACATCGATAGCCTCGAGTGCATTGACATAGCGTGCATAGCGAGCTTCATTCTGCAGGGAAATACTCAGGGTCTCGCCCTGCTTTTCTGCGATGAACATACCGGGTACGGGCTTGATGGGGCGGATGCGTGCGGCCAGCTCCTTGCGCGGCAGATTGTCGACCGTGGCGACGAAACGGCGCAGCATGCGCTCCGGGATGATGAAGTCCGGCAATTTGTGATCGGCAAACAGCGAAGCGACAAAGGCCGTGAAGATGTCGTCGCTGTTGTCGAGCGTGGTGGTGGCGACGGCAGGTGCTTCTGGCGCAACGAGCGGATGCAATACTTCCGGCTTTACTTCCTGGGGCGGCGATTTCACGGGTGCCGGCGGCGTCGCGGTGACGACCTCGTCTTGCGTCGATGTGGCGTGCATGCGCCAATACAGCCATCCAAGATAAGCGCCCGTCAAGGTGGCCAGGATCACCAGCAAGGTGACGCCCCACTTCAGTATCTTGCGCATATCGTTTCTCCGTCCGTTCAAGGTGGCAACAGGTGGGATCGATCTGAACGGAAAACGTTCCTTGCCCCGTAGGCAAGGGCTGATGCATGGCGAGCGTTGTTTGTTAAAACTATCGCATGCCAAGGTCAAACAAAAGCCGACCCGCAGGTCGGCTTTGTCCGGGTTGCCGGAGAGCTACTCAGGGTGATAAACGCCGGCGTCATGCGCCTGCTGGTCGGCGTGGTAGCTGCTGCGAACCATGGGTCCGCAGGCAGCGTGGGTGAAGCCCATGTCGGCGGCGAGCGCGGCGAAGCGGTCGAACACTTCCGGATGCACGTAGCGCAGCACCGGCAGGTGATGACCTGACGGGGCGAGATACTGGCCGATGGTCAGCATGTCCACATCGTGGGCGCGCAGGTCCTTCATGACCTCGACGATTTCCTCGTCGGTTTCGCCAAGGCCGAGCATGAGGCCGGACTTGGTCGGCACGTTCGGATTCTTGGCCTTGAAGTCCTTCAGCAGCTTGAGCGAATGCGCATAGTCGGAACCCGGGCGCGCGGCCTTGTAGAGGCGCGGCACGGTTTCGAGGTTGTGGTTCATCACGTCCGGCGGCGCGGCGCTGAGGATGTCGATGGCCACATCGAGGCGGCCACGGAAGTCGGGCACCAGCACCTCAATGGTGGTATTGGGCGATTGCGCGCGCGTCTGATTGATGCAGTCGGCGAAGTGCTGGGCGCCGCCGTCGCGCAGATCGTCGCGATCGACGCTGGTGATCACCACGTATTTGAGCCTGAGTGCGGCGATGGTCTCGGCCAGATGGCGCGGCTCGTCGGTGTCGAGCGGCAGCGGCTTGCCGTGGCCGACGTCGCAGAAGGGGCAACGCCGTGTGCACAGATCGCCCATGATCATGAAGGTAGCGGTGCCCTTGCCGAAGCACTCGCTGATGTTCGGGCACGACGCTTCTTCGCAGACGGTGTGCAGCTTCTGCTCGCGCAGAATGGCCTTCACTTCACTGAAGTGACTGCTGGCGGGGGCGAGCTTGACGCGGATCCAGTCGGGCTTCTTGAGCGCCGTTTCGACGGGAACGATCTTGATCGGGATACGCGCCGTCTTGGCCGCGCCGCGTTGCTTTTCGGATGTGCTCATGACAGGGACGTGCGCAGATGTTCGCGCAGCTTGGGGATTACGTCCGCTATTTTAACCGCCGGCACGAAATCCCGCAGTTGGGCCACCTGCATACCCGGGTAGCCACAGGGGTTAATAGCCTGCCAGGGGGCGAGGTCCATGTCCACGTTGAGGGCGAGGCCGTGATAGGTACAGCCCTTCTGCACGCGCAGGCCGAGCGCGGCGATCTTGGCGCCGCCGACATAGACGCCGGGCGCGCCGGCCAGGCGTTCGCCCTTGACCCCGTAATCGGCAAGCAGGCCGATCAGCGCATCCTCCATGCGCTCGACCAACTGACGTACTTTGTAAGGGCGGCGGTTGAGGTCGAGCAGCAGATAGGCGACGAGCTGGCCAGGGCCGTGATAGGTGATCTGGCCGCCGCGATCGATATTGACGACGGGAATGTCGGTGTTCGCGATCAGGTGTTCACGCTTGCCGGCGAGGCCGAGCGTGAACACCGGCGGATGTTCGAGCAGCCAGACCTCGTCCTCGGTGCCGGTATTCCGCTGCGCCGTGAAGTCGCGCATGGCCTGCAGCGTCGTGGCATAGTCGACGCGGCCAAGTTCCTTGAAGTGCAGGGCGTTGGCGTCCGCGCTCAAAGCACCACTTTCACCATCGGGTGCGAAGTCAGGGCGCGATACAGGTCGTCGAGCTGCTGCTGCGAAGTGGCGCGCACGGTGCAGGTCAGGCTCAGATAATTACCCTTGCTCGACTCGCGCACTTCGATGGTGGCTTCGTCGAAATCCGGCGCATGCGTGATCACCACCGCGGCGATCGTGGTGGTCATGTCCGGATGATTGTTGCCCATGATCTTCAGCGGAAAATCGCAGGGAAATTCGAGCAGGCTGGTGCGTTCGTTGGTGCGTTCTTCGCTCATGCTGGGCTCCGTGGCCGGGATGTTATGGATCCGGCCTGATCATGTCTAAATGCGGGCGCTTGCGCCGAATTCAATCCTTGCCGTACATCACGGTGCGCTTGAAGTCCTGATAGGCGGCGGCGAGCGCCTGGCCGACCGGGCCGGGCCTGCCAGTGCCGATGGCGCGGCCATCCAGCTCGACGATGGGCAGAATCTCACGCGTCGATGAGCTCATCAGCAGCTCGTCGGCGCTGCGCACTTCGGCTTCGGTAATGTCGCGCACGACATGGGGCAAGCGCCGTGCCGCGGCGATTTCGAGAATCACGTCGTAGGTGATGCCAGGCAGCATCAGATGGTTCTTTTGCGGCGCCAGCAGGACGCCGTCCTTGACCGCAAAGATATTGGCGGCGGCGCCTTCGGTCAGGATGCCGTCGCGAAACAGCACGGTCTCGGCGCAGCCGGCATCGACGGCGAGCTGGCGCAGCAGGCAATTGGCGAGCAGCGAGGTGGTCTTGAGATTGCAGCGCAGCCAGCGGATGTCGGCGGCGGATACGGCGCGTACGCCGGCGAGCAACTCGGCCTTGGGCGGCAGCAGTTCCTCGGCAAACACCAGCACGGTCGGCGTGACCTCGGCCGGGAAAGCGTGGTTGCGCACCGGCCCGGCGCCGCGCGTGACCTGGATGCAGACCTGTTGGTCGGCAAAGGCGGCCGCGCTGCTGATTCGGTCGATCACGACATCCCATTCGGCCGCGTTCAGCGGGTTGGTGATTCGAACGCCGTCGAGGCTGGCTTGCAGGCGAGCCAGATGTTCGCGCAGACGGAAAGGCTTGCGCCCGTACACCGGAACCACCTCATACACGCCGTCGCCGAACAGAAAGCCGCGATCCATCACCGAGACTTTCGTCTCGGTCAGCGGCTGGTAGCTTCCGTTCAGATAGGCGAGTGACATAAGCGAAGAAAGGGGCAATTATGATGGGAGCGGCAAAGCCGCGAACCAAAGTTACACCCTTCCCTCGGGGAAGGGGGCTAGGGGGTAGGGCGGTTCATAGGGGCAATACTGCTTTTCTTCACTGGAAGAAGAGCAGTATTGCATCCCAGATACGGCCAAAGAAGCCGGCGACACCGACGTCTTCGAGCGCCTGCACGCCGTATTCGCCAAAGGGCTTGCCGTCCAATGTGACCTTGAGTGTGCCGACGCGCTGGCCGGCCGTCAGCGGTGCGATCAGCGGTTGTTGGCTAACCAGTTCGACCTTGAGGCGATCGGCCACGCCCTTGGGTAGCGACACCACGAAGTCCTGCGTGAAGCCGGCCTTGACGGTGCGGCTGCTGCCCTTGTAGACGCGCAGATCCGACAGGGACTGGTTCTTCTCGTAAAGGCGTACCGCGTCGAAGTTCTGGAAGCCGTAGTTGAGCAGCTTGAGCGACTCCTGAGCGCGGGCATTATCGGAGGCGGTACCGACGACGACGGAGATCAGGCGGCGCGGGCCGCGCAGGCTGGAGGCGACCAGGCAGTAGCCAGCGGCTTCAGTGTGGCCGGTCTTCATGCCGTCGACGCTGGGATCGAGCCACAGCAGGCGATTGCGGTTGGGCTGGGTGATGTTGTTGTAGCGGAACTCTTTCTGCGAGTAGAGCGGATAGAAGTCCGGGTAGTCGCGGATCAGCGCCGACGACAGGGTGGCGATGTCACGTACGGTGGCGTAATGCTGTGCGTCGGTGAGGCCGGTGGCATTGCTGAAGTGCGTGCCGGTCAGACCCAGGCGCTGCGCTTCGCGGTTCATCATCTCGACGAACTTCTCCTCAGTGCCGGCAATCGCTTCGGCCAGGGCGATGCAGGCATCGTTGCCCGACTGCGTGATCATGCCGTGCAGCAGATCATCCACCGAGACTTGCGTGCCGACCTTGATGAACATCTTGGAACCGCCGGTGCGCCAGGCGTTTTCCGACACCAGCACGGTCTGGTCGCGCTTGATGATGCCCTGCTTGATCGCGCCGAAGGTGACGTAGGCAGTCATCAGCTTGGTCAGTGAGGCCGGCTCAATGCGCGCGTCCGGATCCTGCGCCGTGAGCACCTGGCCGGAGCCATTGTCGAGCAGCAGCCAGGCCTTGGCGGCCAGCGTCGGCGCCGGCACGCTTTGCGCATTGGCGGTGGCGAGGAAAAGCAGGGCAGACAGCCCAATCAGAAGGGAGCGAATCGGATGCATGGCGGATACGGCGAAAGTGAAGTGAAAAGTATAAGCCGGTGGGACTGATGTCCCCCGGAATGGTTCAGCGCATTACGACAGTCGGCTTGATGCCGATGGCGGCGCGAATCTTCTCGGCGTGGCTGTCGGCCTCGGCGCGATCGCGGAAAGGGCCGGCCTGTACGCGCATGACGTTGCCTCCTGCTTCGAGGCGCAGACGATCGGCGAGCCAGTCGAGCTCACGCGCCATATGGCTGCGGAAGGCTTCGGCGTTGTCGGGATTGCCGAAGGCGCCGAGCTGGATATAGGCGCCGGGAGCGGCGCTTGGTACGGGCGCGGG
>DATMTO010000215.1:0-1750 GCA_035564055.1 Rhodocyclaceae bacterium
CACACTGGACATCGACAGCCCGACGCCGCTGCGTATCGGCACCCTGCTCTCGGCACTGGTCGAAGACTCGCAAACCCTCAAATTCGTGCCACTGAGCAGCCGTCAGGAGCAATTGGCGGTGAGCCAGCAACTGCTCGGCCAGCAGAGTCGCCAAGGTTCGCTGGACGGTTTGCTCAACGCCTTGCAAAACCTGCCGAACGACGACGATCAGACCTCGCAGGATCTGCGCGCCGCCGTTACGCGCCTGCTCGCCAACCTGCCCGATGTGCAGCAGATGAGCAGCGCCAAAGGCGTAGCCCTGGCCCTGGCCAACAGCGGTGCCTTTCTCGAAGCCAAATTGCTGACCGGACAGAATCCGGCGCTGGCCCCGGACATGAAAGCCGATCTGCTCAAGTTGATCGCGCAGCTGTCGCCGGGTGCGCCGGGCAATGCCAGTTTCAACGCGATCATCGCCGCCAACACCCTGGCGCAAGCGCTGCCGAGTTTCGTGCGCAACGCCCTCGGCACCCTCGGCCAGGTCAGCGCCAAACCCGTGCCGAGCAGTTTCCCCCTGCCCGACCGTCTGCTGCAAAGTCTCGACGGCGAAGGCGATCTTGAGCATCTGCTGCGCCTCGCAGCAGCCGCCGTGTCGCGCCTGCAAAGCCATCAGCTGTCGAGCCTGGAGCAGACCGGGGTCACCGACGACGGCCGTCTGCTCAGCACCTGGCAGCTGGAAATCCCCATGCGCAACCTGCAAGACATCGTGCCGTTGCAGGTCAAGTTCCAGCGCGAAGAAGCGCCGGAAAGAGAACCGCAACCCAACGAACGCCGAGACGAGCGCGAACCCAGACAGCAGCTGTGGCGCGTCGATCTGGCCTTCGACATGGAGCCGTTGGGGCCGATGCAGATTCAGGCGCAATTGATTGCCGGCAGCCTGTCGAGTCAGCTCTGGGCCGAACGCCCGTACACCGCCGACCTGATCGAAACCAATCTGTTCGCCCTGCGCCAGCGCCTGCTCGATCGCGGGCTGAACGTCGGCGATCTCGACTGCCACCGCGGCACCCCGCCGCAAGGCAACCAAACCCGCCTCGAACATCGCTGGGTCGACGAAACCGCATGAACGATTCCACTGCTCCACGCCAGGCCATCGCCCTCAAATACGACGGCAACCACGCCCCGACTCTCACCGCCAAGGGCGACGAGGAACTGGCCGAAGAAATCCTGCGCATCGCCCGCGACTGTGAAGTGCCGATCTATGAGAACGCCGAGCTGGTGAGGCTGTTGGCGCGGATGGAACTGGGCGACAGCATCCCCGAGGAGCTGTACCGCACCATCGCCGAGATCATCGCGTTCGCGTGGAATCTGAAGGGGAAATTCCCCGAGGGGCAGGATCCGGATGCGCCGATGGTCGAGAAGGACGTTACCGAACGCGGGGCTGATTACTAGGCCGCCGGATACAAGCTCAAATGCACGCGTTCTCGCTCGATATTCAATTCAAGCGCGCTCGCCACTGCAGGTTCGCCCATTCAAACCGTTGTGAGCGGCCGTAATCCTTGATCCCGACGGGCATACCTTGCCCGGACAGATTCAGTGCCTTGAAGCCGACTTTTCCGATTCGCCAGTAATACTCATGCACAGGATCGTTGACGCGATAGGGAAGCAGGATCTGCCTGCCCGTCCCCAGCCCATAAGGTCGCACGTCAGCCCAATTAAGCACGTTAGTCACGAAAATCGGGGACGAAGGCTCTTCGAACCCTCCGCCGCCAGGATT
>DATMTO010000216.1:0-12910 GCA_035564055.1 Rhodocyclaceae bacterium
GGCGCGAACAGCATGCCGCCGCCGCCGACCAGCAACGGCAAGGCCAGCAGCAAGGCCAGCTTGCGCCGCCGATAGCGGTCGCAGCAGCGGCCGATCAAGGGGTCGCAGATTGCGTCGAACAGGCGCGCGCCAAGCAGAATGGCACCGATCAGCGCCAACGGCAGGCCGGCCTGTTCGGCATATAGCTTCGGTACATGCACATATAGCGGCAGCGCAAACAGCGACAGCGGCAAGGCCGGCAAGGCATAGGCAAGATAGCGGCCGCGCATGCTCGAAGGCCTTACTTCTCGCCGACAGCCAGCAGGCGTTGGCGTAGTTCGGGAGCGCGGGTACGCGGGTCCAGCCAGATGGCGAAGAAGGCAGCCGCCAGCTCGGTATCGTCGATGCGGCCGCTCGGCTTGCCGTTGTAGTAGAAACGCGCGCCGCGGCCGGGATCGTACACACCGATGATGGTGTCGCCCTCGCGTACGGACGGAAAGACTTTCTCAAGCGCAGCGCGCCACCGGCCCAGGCGTTGCTCGTCCTTTTCGCCGAGACGGACGATCTCGTCGATACTCGTCTTGACCAGCTGTGCGGCGCTGATGTCGCGGCGATAGGTGAGTTCCAGCGCATACGGCGCATCGCCTTGCCACTGCTCGCCGCTGCGCCACAGCTTGGCGTCGTAGATGGCAAAGCCGAACCAGCGCATCTCACCGCTGCCCTGCACCTGCCAGCGCTCGGCATCCGGAACCGGCAGGCGCGCCAGCGCGGAGGCCGAGACGAACAGCAGCAGGAAGGCAAGCAGGCGCATCAGGTATCGGCGTGCGTCAGCACGTAGTGATAGACATCGGTCGAGCCGGCGCGGAAACCGGCTTCGCAATAGCAGAGATAGAAGCGCCACATGCGCACGAAGCGTTCGCTGAAACCCTGCGCCTTGATCGTCGCCAGCTTGGCTTCGAAGGCTGCACGCCAATGCACCAGCGTACGGGCGTAGGCGAGGCCAAAGGCCTGCTGGTCGACGATACGCAAGCCGACGCGCACCGCCTGTTGCCGGATGGCGGATGGGGACGGCAGCATGCCGCCAGGGAAGATGTAGCGCTGGATGAAATCAGTGCCGCGGCGATAGCCGGCGAACAGCTCGTCGGCAATGGTGATGGCCTGAATGCCGATGCGTCCGCCCGGCTTGAGGCAATTCGAGAGTTGGCGGAAGTAGGTCGGCCAGTAGCGCTCACCAACCGCCTCGATCATCTCGATGGAGACGATGTGATCGTACACGCCGCGCTCGTCGCGATAGTCGCGCAGGTGGAATTCAGCGCGATCCGCGAAGCCGCCATCCATGGCGCGCTGGCGAGCCCAGGCCAGCTGTGCCGGCGACAGGCTGAGGCCGGTAACGCGACAGCCGAACTCGGTGGCGGCCACCTCGGCCAGCCCGCCCCAACCGCAACCGATCTCAAGCAGGTGTTGGCCCGGTTGCACGTCGAGCGCGCGCAACAGGCTGCGATACTTGTTGAGCTGCGCGGATTCAAGGCTTTGCTCCGGCGAATCGAAGCGCGCGCTTGAGTAAGTCATGCCGGGATCGAGCCATTCGCGGTAGAACGCGTTGCCCAGATCGTAGTGCGCCTCGATATTGCGCCGGCTGCCCTTGCGCGTGTTACTGCGCAGGATATGCCGCAGACGGTGCCTGAAAACGCGCCAGGCCGATCCGTGCAAGGCACGCGCCAGCGTATCCCGGTTGCTGGCCAGCAGCGTCAGCAACTCGCCGAGATGATCGCTATCCCACTCGCCGGCCATATAGCCTTCGGCAAAGCCGATGTCGCCGTGGGCGAGCACGCGCTCGAACACATTTTCGTCGTGGACAATGCAGTGCAGACGCGGTTCGCCGCTACCGCACTCGACCGCATCGCCGTCCGGTAGGCTGAACACGGCGGTGCCGCCACGCAGGCCGTGCGCCATGCCGAGTACCAGCTCCGCTGCGGCGGAGCGACGTCGAGCCGCGATGGGAAGCGTGACAGAAGGACAGGTTTCGCTGCGAGTGTTCATGTGGTGCGCTCCGCGGGAGGACTGGGTTTGCGATGGAAGATGGCGCCCTTGCGCCACAGCTGCAGGGCATGCCAGTGAATGCGGGCCATGACGCTCAGCGTCATGAAGGGAAAGCGCAGCAAGGCACCGAACAGGCGTCGCGCCGACAAGACGTGGGCGCGGCCGCCAACGTGGGCGAGCAGCGCCAGGGCACCGTTCTCGCGGTATTCAATATTGACGCCGGCACAGCCTGGCTGGGCCAGGAAGCGGAAGCGATAGTGGCCGGCCACCGCGAAGAAGGGCGACACATGGAACACCTTGTGCGCCTCCAGCACCTCGCCGGAGGCAATGGGGCGGAGATCGGCATGACGCACCAGATAGTTGTGCGATTCGCCGAAGGTATTGTTCACCTCGCACAGCACGGCACGCAGCCGCCCCTCGGTGTCATGGCAGAACCAGAAACTGACCGGATTAAAGACGTAACCGAACAGGCGCGGGAAGGTTTGCAGGACGACCTCGCCGAGCGCGAAATCGACACCCTGCGCATGCAGCAGATCAAGCAGCCAGGGCCGCAGCGGCGTACCGTCGCGGGCGCCGTGGTCGCGCTCATGCAAGGCGAACAGGGCAGCGCGATTGATCCCGAACAGGCCACCCCAACGCCGGCCGGACTGCAATTGCGACAGGGGCACGCGCAGGAAGGCGACCGGATAGGCGAAGCGATGCGCCGCCACCGCGTTGCGAGCGTGCATGACGCGGCCTTCGTACCACTGAATGGCGCTGTCGATCTGCGGCCAGGCGTTCATGCCGTCGCGCCCTCGGGCGTCTGCCGCCAGGGAATGGTGCCGCCCATTCCGGCCACCACCGCCAACGCCGAGCGCAAACCGTCCTCATGAAAGCCGTAGCGTCCCCAGGCGCCGCAGAACCAGAGCCGGTCGCGACCCTGGATATCGGGCAGGCAATTCTGCGCAGCCACGGCGCGCTGATCGAAGACCGGATGCGCGTAGTCGATTTCGGCAATGACCTTGTCCGGCGCCGGTGCCTGGAAGGGATTGAGCGAGACGATCACCGGCGTCTGCACCGGCAGCGGCTGCAGCATATTGATCAGATAGGACACTGCCACCGGGGTGTGGCCTTCGGTCTGCGCGCCGGCCGCATAGTTCCAAGCCGACCAGAGCTTGCGGCGCTGCGGCAGAAGACTGGCATCGGTATGCACCACGGCCCGGTTGGGCTGGTAGCCGACGGCGGCGAGCACGGCACGCTCGGCCGGTGTGGCCTGATTGCCGAGTATTGCCAGCGTCTGGTCGCTATGACAGGCGAACACGACGTCGTCGTAACGTTCAACGCCATCGGCGGCGAAGATGTGCACGCCGTCTTCGGCGCGACGAATCGCCACCACCGGCGTGGCCACACGAACGTCGACGAGATCGGCGGCCATGCGGCGCACGTATTCGCGCCCGCCGCCCTTGACCGTCAGCCATTGCGGCCGGTTCATGATCTGCAGCAGACCGTGGTTGTGGCAGAAGCGCACGAAGGTGGCGAGCGGATAGGCGAGCATCGCCTCGGTCGGGCACGACCAGATCGCCGCCGCCATCGGCAGCAGGTACCAGTCGCGGAAGGGCCTTCCGTAGCCGCGCCGTACGAGAAAATCGCCGAGCGACTCCGTATCCGCGATGACGGTGCCAGCCGCCAGGCCGGTGGTCTCTCGGTTGAAGCGCAGGATGTCGCGCACCATGGACAGGAAGGCCGGCCGCAACAGATTGCGGCGCTGACCGAATACCGTATCGAGATTGCTGCCGGCCCATTCGAGGTCGAGCGTCTCGATGCGCGCCGAGAAACTCATGTCGCTCGGCACCGAAGCAATACCGAGCCGCTCGAACAGCGCGCAGAGATTCGGATAGGTACGGCGGTTGAAGACCAGAAAGCCGGTATCGACCGGAAAGCGTTGCCCTTCGACCGTCACCTCGATCGTGTTGGTGTGGCCGCCGAGACGCAGGGCCGACTCGTAGAGCGTGACCTGATGGGTGTCACGCAACAGCCAGGCGGTCGCCAGCCCGCTGATGCCACTGCCAACCACGGCTACGCGACGGCGCGATCCGCCGACCAGGCCCTTGCGCTCCAGCTCGCCCGGTTTCATGTGCGGTTGCTGCCTTCGATCACGGCATAGGCCGAGTGATTGTGGATCGACTCGAAGTTTTCCGAGCTCACCCGCCACTCGCCAATACGCGGTTCGGCCTGCAGGCGGATGGCGATATCGCGCACCAGATCCTCGACGAACTTCGGATTGTCGTAGGCACGCTCGGTCACCCATTTTTCGTCGGGCCGCTTGAGCAGGCCGAACACCTCGCAGGAGGCCTCCTCCTCGGCAATGCGCACCAGCGTATCCAGCGCCAGCGTGGTGTCGCGAACCTCAGCGCGGATTGCAATCAGCGAACGCTGGTTGTGTGCGCCATAGGCCGAGATCTGCTTGGAGCACGGGCACAGGCTGGTCACCGGCGCCACCACCTCGATGTCGACACGCGGCGTGCCGCCCGGCGCGCACGCAACGCTCAGCCTGACGTCGTAGTCGAGCAGACTCTGGACGCCCGAGACCGGCGCCGCCTTGCGCATGAACCAGGGAAACGCGAACTCGATACGGCCACTGTCGGCCTCCAGACGCAGCAGCATGTCGGCCAGCAGTTGCGGCAGCTCGCTCACGGCGAGGGGTGTCTGTTGGGCTTCAAGGATTTCGACGAAGCGTGACATGTGCGTGCCCTTTACTTCGGGCGGCAGGCCCACCGTCATTTCCACGCTGGCTACCGTGCCCTGCACGGTGCCGCCCTGCCCCTTCAATTGGAGTGGATAGCGCAGGCCGCGCACGCCGACATGCTGGATCGCCAGACGGCGCTGGTCGGGACTGGCCTGCACGTCGGGCAGGTGGATTTTTTCCGGGGCGTTCATGCAATTCTCCGTCGAGGATGTGGCGCCGTCAGGGCGCGGCTTGTTTGAGGAATGCATCGATCCGGCGCAGCAGGCGCGGATCGTCGGGACGGACGTCGCTGCCGAAGCTCTCGACCTGTTCACCACGCCGGTCGATCAGGTACTTGTGAAAGTTCCACTGCGGGGTGGCACCGCTGCGCTTGGCCAGCGCGACGTAAAAGGCATTGGCGCGCGAGCCGATCACCTCGCTCTTGGCAAACATCGGATAGCGGATGCCATAGGTGGTGCGGCAGAAATCGGCGATCTGCTTGTCGCTGCCCGGTTCCTGCCCGCCGAAATCGTTGGAGGGAAAGCCAAGCACCACCAGCCCCTGATCCTGTAGCCGTTTGTAGAGTGCCTCCAGACTGTCGTACTGATTGGTGTAGCCGCAGTAGCTGGCGCTATTGACCACGAGCAGGACCTTGCCGGCGTACTGACACAGGTCCTGGGGCTTGCCGTCCTGCAAGGCAGGAAAAGTGTGGCGCAACAGTACCGGGCACTCGGCGGCCCCGGCGTGCGCGCCGAAGCATGCCCCGAGAACAGCGAGGAGCGCGAACAGGCCGCGCCGAAGGAAGGGCAGCGCGACCATTATCGTGACGACTCCAACGCTGTCCCGGGACACGCAGGCGACCGGGCAACGAGCAAGCCCATGAGCGGGTGCCCGGCGCCCAGATGCAGGGCCAGCAGATCACGCGCGTGACAATCCAGCCCGCTCACGCTGGCGCTGCGTTCAATGCCGGTTTCGGCATTCCCGAGGCCGCACAGGCACAACATCGCTGCCACCATCGCCATCTGTTTCCCCATGATTTGTCCTAGACAAAAGCGAGACACGGGCCTAAGATAGGCTCATAAAAATCAACTGTCAAGCATTTGTACAGGACAAAATTGAATACTCAGGGATTTAACATTACCGCTGTCGAGCGCGATACCGGCCTTTCCAAGGATCTTCTGCGGATGTGGGAGAGGCGTTATGGTTTCCCGGCTCCGGCACGCGACCCGCATGGCGAGCGCATTTATAGCGGTGCCGACCTGGAACGCTTACGCCTGGTCAAGCGATTGATTGATAAGGGGTTTAGACCCGGAAAGCTGCTACCTCTGGCGCCCTCCGAGCTTGAAACATTGCTCACAGAAAGCACGCCACCACGAGCGATTCAGGCCGAAGCAGACTGGGAGCCTTACCTTGCCTGCCTGCGCCAAGGCGATCTGGTCTCCTTGCGCAACGCCTTGCAAAAGCAGCTGGTCTTGCAGGGTTTGCAGCGCTTTGTACTGGACACGGCAGCACCATTGACGATCGCTGTAGGGGAAGCCTGGATGCGCGGCAATATCCGCGTCCACGAAGAACACGCTTACAGCGAAATCCTCAAATCGTTGCTGCGACATGCCATCGCGCTGTTCGGCAACAGCGGACACCCGACCCTGCTCCTGACCACCCTGCCCGACGAGGAGCACGGTCTCGGTCTGCTCATGGCCGAAGCCCTGTTCATCATCGAAGGGGCACGCTGCATCTCGCTGGGTACGCGTACGCCGCTGGCGGATATTGTCGACGCGGCAATTCGTCATGAGGTTGACTGTGTGGCGCTGTCCTTTTCCGCCTCATTCTCGGCGCGCGCGGGCTCCCAGCAAATTCGGGAGCTGCGCGAACGCCTGCCGGATGAAATCGAGATATGGGTCGGCGGCGGCGGCGCGGCGGCGCTGCAGCTTCCGCCCGGGGCCTTCAGCGCCATCTATCCAAGCAGCCCTAGCGAACTTGTCACGGCCTGGCACCAGCGACACGCCGAAGACTAATCCCCGAGTGCCTGCGCACGGTGCGCGCAACAGCGCCAGCGCACCAAGTAAAAAGCCCACGCAATCAATGATTACGTGGGCTTTTTGAATTGGTCGGGGCGAGATGATTCGAACATCCGACTCCTGCGTCCCGAACGCAGTACTCTACCAGGCTGAGCTACGCCCCGATTTGCTGATTTCCTTGATTCTGGATCACGTAGAGAGCGTCGGGGTGGCTCTCGGAAACCCCTGCACGACTAGCTTTTAATGCCTTCGTGCAACTGCAAAGGATGACAATTCTATCAGAGATTCTTTGTATTGAGAAGTCGGCAGACACGCTAACGCCTGTTTTGCCGACGCTGCCTCGGCCTCCGCATAACGGCGCGTCTCTTCCAGCGCACCGGTCGCTTGTACCGCCGCCAGCACCGCCGGGAACTCGTCGCGGCCACCGGTCTCAATGGCACGGCGAACGCAGGCCGCCTGCTCCGCATTACCGTGCTGAATCACATGGATCAGCGGCAGGGTCGGCTTGCCTTCGGCCAGATCGTCGCCGAGGCTCTTGCCGATCTCGTCCTGATTGCCGGAGTAGTCGAGCACATCATCCACGAGCTGGAAAGCCGTACCCAGATGCATGCCGTAAGCGGCCATGGCGCCTTCAACTTCGGCATTGGCCCCGCCCAGGATGGCCCCCAGACGCGCCGCTGCTTCGAACAGCTTGGCGGTCTTGTAGCGGATCACGCGCAGATAGCCGTCGATCTCGACGTCGGCATCGTGCACGTTCATCAGCTGCAGCACTTCGCCTTCGGCAATGATGTTGGTCGCATCCGACAGCACCTGCATGACGCGCATCTCGCCGACATCCACCATCATCTGGAAGGCGCGCGAATAGAGGAAATCGCCGACCAGGACGCTGGCGGCATTGCCGAACAGGGCATTGGCGGTATCACGTCCGCGCCGCAATGCGGATTCGTCGACAACATCGTCGTGCAACAGCGTGGCCGTATGAATGAATTCAACGACGGCGGCCAGTTCGTGATGGCGGCTGCCCTGATAGCCGAACGCGCCGGCCACCAGCAGGACCAGTGCCGGCCGCATGCGCTTGCCGCCGCTCTGTACGATGTACTCGGCGACCTGACGCACCAGCACGACATCGGAATGCAGGCTTTTGCGGATGACGTTGTCGACCGCCTGCATATCCTTGGCGATCAGGGCGTAAAGAGCATCGAGTTGCACAGGAAGAGACCCGGGGCTGCGAATTGCGGAAAGTGCGAGATGTTAGGCGGCGCCCGGCCGGGCGTCAAGTCGGGCCGCCGCACGGGCGGCCCGCTGCTAGGGCTAGGCGCTGTACTCGTCGAGGGCGGCATCCAGCATCAGTTCGCTGGCCAGCGTCTCCAGCACGCTGCGCAGCGCGTCGTCGCTAAGGGCCTGCGGTACCACCAGCAGGGCATGGACCTTGAATACATGGTGCTCGGCCTCGGCCTTGCTGACGATTTCGGTATGCAAATCCTCAATGCTGACGCCGCGCTCGGCCAGGCTGGTGGAGAGCTGGCGCACGATACCGGGACGGTCGGGCCCCACGAGCTCCAGCTTCAGCATGCGCTTGCCGGCGGCGATCGGCGGCGCGTCATTGCGCGCGACCTTGACCTGCAAGCCGGCGGACTCGAGCTTGTGCAGCGCCTCGATAAAGGCATCGGCGTGTTCCGGCGACACCTGGAAATGCACCATGCCGGCGAACTGGCCGGCAAAATGCGTCATGCGGCTGTCGGCCCAGTTGACCGCGAAGCCGTGCGTAGCGTCGGACAGGTGGCGCACCAGACCCGGCTTATCGCGACCGACCACGGTCACGACCAACGAGGTGGTCAGCGGCTGAGGCTGCGCTTCCAGCTTGACGCTACGCTTGATCAGCGGCGCCCGCGTGGCAAAGCGGGGGTCCTGTTTGGCGGCGGGCAGCACACCATGTTCGGCGGCGTAATTGACGACCTGACGGATCAGGCGCAGCCCCATCGGCGACAGCTCACGCTCCCACAGCTCGCGCGCGGTCTCGCCCTTCTGCACGAAGCACCAGTCCTGCGCAGCGATGGCACCGTCGTCCCAACCGGCGTCGAGGTGATAGATGGAGCCGCCGGCGATTGGGTCGCCCTCCAGAATGGTCCATTCCACTGCGGCAATACCGCGGTGGCGCGGCAGCAGCGAGGGGTGATAGCCGAAGGCGCCGATGCGCGCGCGCGCCAGCGCTTCAGGCGTCACGAAGGCGTGCGTATGTGCCGCGATGATGATGTCGCAGTCTTCCTGCAAATCGCTGCCCGGCACCTTGCGCGGGCTTTCCAGGATCGACAGCGGCAGGCCGGCCTCGCGCGCGGCGACGGCAAGACGATCGTCGGCCGAGGCGGCCACGACGCGGACGACTTCATGGCCGTCTTCCAGCAGGTTGGCCAGCACGGCCGCGCCGAAATAACGCGAGCCAATCACGGTGCACTTCATAAACTCTCCAGGGCCGGCGCTGCGCCGACGGGTGCGAGGGAACTAATTAAGGACAGCGGCGGATGTTAGGTGCGGGCCGGCGCCCCGTCAAGCTTCTCCTGCCTAGAGCTCAGCCCACTGCCGCAACAGATTGTGATAAAGCCCAGTCAGGCCCAACACCTCAGGCGAATCGCCGATCTGGCCCCTGAGCGACGTAATGTTCTGATCAAGCTCAAATAGCATGGAGCGGCGCCAGTCATCCCGGATCATGCTCTGTGTCCAGAAAAAGGAACAGACGCGCGCGCCGCGGGTCACCGGCGTAACGCGATGCAGGCTCGTCGACGGATAGACAATCAGGTCCCCGGCCGGCAGCTTGACCTCATGCTCCCCGTAGGTGTCGACCACGATCAGCTCGCCGCCTTCATATTCATCGGGCTCGGACAAGAACAGCGTGGATGACACGTCGGTGCGAATACTCATCCCGCTGTTGGGGATGCCACGTACCGAGCCGTCCACATGAAAGCCGTAATGCTCGCCCCCCTCGTAGCTATTGAACAAGGGAGGAATGGTTTTCTTGGGCAAGGCGGCAGCAAAGAACAATGGGTTGTTGGCCAAGGCCGACAGAATGATCTCCCCGAGCTGAATCCCCAACGGCGAATGCTCCGGCAACTGCCGGTTGCGCTTGACCTTGGCGCCCTGCTCACCCACGGTCGTTCGCCCATCCACCCACTCGGCGCGTGCAAGCTCCTGGCGGATATGTGCCACCTGCTCGGCGGTCAGTACCTGCGGGATATGCAGCATCATGTTTCAGCTCTCCAAGTAAAAAACCCCTCTGTGGAAAATACCAGAGGGGCTGCTTCGGGGTTTGCGGAACATCAACTCGACAGCATTGATGTCCCGTTTTTGATCAGAAGCGGAACGTCGCCGTCAGGGTCGCAGAGCGCGGCATGCCCGGAGTATAACGGTACCCGCTCTTGTTGATCGCAGCGACATAGTCCTCGTCGAAGAGGTTATAGACGTTGAGACGCAGATCCACGTTCTTGCTCACGGCATACGAGGCCATTGCATCAACCACCCAGTACGCGTCAGCGAACGCCGGCGTACCGACTGCGCCGTCGGTGCCGCGCATCAGCTTGCTCACGTAGCGAGCGCCGCCACCGATGGTGAGGCTGCCCATTTTGTAGGTCGTCCAGGAAGTGAAGGCGTTTTCCGGCGTATAGGCCAGCACGTTTTCACCACTGGAGGTCACGACCGTGCCGCTGACCACCTTGCTCTTCATATGCGAGATGCCTGCAACCACGTTCCAGTTCTCGGTGATCGAACCACTCATCCCCAGCTCGATACCCTTGACCTGCTTCTCGCCGGTCTGGTAGTAGAGGCCGCTGGTGGTGTCCTGCTGGACTTCGTTGTTGATCACGGTCTGATATACCGCAGCCGTCAGCGCCATGCGCTTGTTCAACACATCCCACTTGGTTCCCAGCTCGGCTGTCTTGGTCTTCTGCGGATCAAAGTTCGGGTTATCCGAACTGCTGGCACTGCTGCTCAGCGACAGATTCGCGCCACCAGGCGGTTGCTGGGAGGTTGCGTAAAGGGCATACACACTGCTGTCTACCGTCGGCTTGTAGATACCGGCGATCTTGTAATTGGTCAGGGTGCCCGACTTGCTGAAGCTCTGACGACGCATCGGATTACCCGGCGTCGTCGTCGTGGTCGCGCAGTTACCCCAGACCGAAGTGGTGGTGTTGAAAACCTGACCGCAGGACGAGTCCATATCGTAGCGGTCCAGGCGTACTCCGCCATTCAACGACCAACGCTCATTGAACTTGATCGTATCGAACACATACACGGACACCGTATTGACCTTGCTGGAGGAATTCAGTGTGCTGTTCGCTGCACGCGCCCAAGTCCCCGAACCCGCATTCGGATCCGGGTTGTACAGGTTCGCTGCGGGCAGACTTCCGCTGGTGCTGAAGCCATCGTTGCTCTGCTTCTCTTGCGTCAACTCGATGCCGCCCATCAAGGTATGCTTGACATCGCCGGACTGCAAGTTCGCCGTCACATAAGTCTGGTTGGTAATGATTTCGTTGACCTGGCTCTTGATCGTCGGCGTCGAGCGCGCAAGCGTCCAGGCACCGGTATTGCCGAGGCCACCAGGGGTCAGCAAATTGGCCGAGGTTGCCATGAACGACGTCAGCAGATAATCCTGATCGGTACGACCGTAGCGAGTCGTGTTCTGCAGCTTCACGTCGGGCGACAGGTCGCGCTCGAAACGCAAGGTCAAGCGGTCGGTGTTGACCTTGTTGTAGTCAGTCGACAGCCCATAGTAGTTGGAGGAGTTGACCTTGGGCGCATTGGAAATATAGGACCGGGTCGAATCCGGGCTCGTATATCCGGGCAAGCCAACGGTCGAAACACCGCCGTCAGGCACATCATCCTGCTCCGAATGCAGGTAATCAAAGAAGATGCGGGTATCGCTACCAAGACCCGTCGCGAACGAAGCAGCAACGCCGGTACGGTCGTTATTGACTTCATAACGGCCTGGCACCCCGCTGTCCTGCTTCATCAGGTTCAAACGGAATGCGGTACCGCTATCGGCATCCAGAACTTTGTTCCAGTCCATGGTTGCGCGCTTCTGGTTCCAGCTGCCATACATCGCGGAGGCCGAGAACGCGTTCGCACGTTGCGCCTGCTTGGTCATCAGGTTGATGGAGCCGGTCGGCGAACCACGGCCATTGTCGGTACCTGCCGGGCCCTTGAGCACCTCGACCTGTTCGATATTGAACATGTCGCGCGAAACAGAGCCGGTGTCACGAACGTTGTCGACGAAAATTGCGTTCGAGGCATCAAAGCCGCGCATCATGATGGCATCGCCAGTGCTGGTGGCGCCGTTCTCGCCCAAATAGAAAGTACCGACACCAGGAGAGTTGCGCAGCGCATCCGTCAAGGTGGTCGCGCCCTGCTCCTCGATCAGTTCCTTTTTGATCACCTGAATCGTCTGCGGCGTGTCGACCAGCGGCTGAGTGTACTTGGGATTGGCCGAGGTGTCGGCCTTGTACGGGCTCTCAGCCTGGGCTTCGACCTTGACTTCGGGCAGGGTCACGGCCTGCTGGGCCAGGGCGGCGGCTGGGAATGCGAGGGTGACAAGCGTGGCGAGCTGGTTTGCCTTGTGCTTGCGCGCACGAATATGCGATGACATCAGGTGGTCCTTTGGATTTCCGGATTTTGGGAGCTGGCTGGCTACTGCCGCTCGCGCCGGAAGCGCAAGGAAAGGACAGATGGCTGGCTCTTATTTAAGAACGCCGATGATAATCATTCTCATAACCGTTTGCAACAAAAAATTGCATTCTCGCGGCAAGTCATCGCTCAATAGACATCGCGCCGATAGCGCCCGGCCTGCATGAGCGCCGCTAGCGCGTCGGCCCCGAGCAGTCCGGCCAAGGCGGCATCAACGCCCTCGCCCATGCCGGCACGGCTACCGCAAACGTAAATCGCGGCGCCTTCATCCACCCATCGGCGCAGGGTGTCGCCCTGCGCCAGCAGGACGTCCTGCACGTAACGCAGACTCTGTCCGTCACGCGAATACACGCAGTCCAGCCGTTGCAGCGCGTCCGCCTCGCGCCACGCCTGCAGCTCCTCGGCCCAGATCGCGTCGTGTCGGGCGTTACGCTCGCCGTAGATCAACCAGTTGTCGCGGCGATTGGCCTGCATGCGTGCGACGAGATGCCCGCGCAGC
>DATMTO010000217.1:0-3802 GCA_035564055.1 Rhodocyclaceae bacterium
GCTATCGCAATCCGACCG
Organism: Rhodocyclaceae bacterium; assembly: GCA_035564055.1. Classification (GTDB taxonomy): domain Bacteria; phylum Pseudomonadota; class Gammaproteobacteria; order Burkholderiales; family Rhodocyclaceae. Next base: position 19 of record DATMTO010000217.1, read on the forward strand.
TCTGCTCGGTGTCGTCCTGCTCGGCAATACCCTGCTCAATGCCGCATCAGCTGCATTGACGAGCTATATCGCCCTTGAACTGTTCGGTGCCGACGGCTGGGCGCTGGAAGCCGGCACCGTGGTCGTCACCTTCTGCCTGCTGGTGTTCTCAGAGATGACGCCCAAGGTCATCGGCGCCACCTATCCGGACTGGCTGACGCCACGCATCAGCTTCATCCTGATGCCGCTGGCGCGCATCGCCTATCCGGCGATCTGGTTCGTCAATCTCTTCGTCCGCCCCATCCTCAAGTTGCTGCGCCTCGATCGCAAGACCGGCGAAGGCGAGCAACTGATGTCGCCCGAGGAATTGCGCGCCATCGTGCTTGAGTCCGGTCAGTTCATCCCCGAGCAGCACAAGGCCATCCTGATCAACCTCTTCGATCTCGAGGCCATTACGGTCGAGGACATCATGACGCCACGCGGTGAGATCGAGGCCGTGAACCTGCAGGCGCCGATCGACGAAATCCGCCAGCAGGTCACAACCGGCTTCCATTCGCGCATCGTCGTGTACGACGGCGAACTCGGCGACGTGGTCGGCATCCTCCAGTTACGACGCCTGATCGATGCCGCCTTCGACGGTCAACTCACCCACGACGAACTGCGCGACGTGATGGTCGAGCCCTACTACATTCCAGCCAGCACCCCGCTCTACGACCAGCTCAAGTTCTTCCGCGACAACCGCCAGCGCCTTGGCCTGGTGGTGGATGAATACGGCGAGCTGCTCGGTCTCGTGACCCTGGAAGACATCATTGAGGAGCTGATCGGGAAGTTCACCACCGGCGCACCCGACGGCCACCATGCCGCACGCTGGAACGAGGAAGGCACGGCCATGGTCGACGGTGCCCGCACCCTGCGCAGCCTCAACCGCGAACTCGGGCTGGAGCTGCCGCTGGACGGACCCAAGACCCTCAATGGGCTGATCCTCGAGCATTTGGAGGATATTCCCGAGGCCGGCGTATCGGTACGTATCGCCGGAATCGCCATGGAAATCGTCCAAACCCAGGATCGCCGCATAAAGGTTGTAAAAGTGCAGCGCCCAGCCCCAACAAATACCAACGATATTGCCCATTAATCAGGGTGCTAGCGTATGATCCGGCGAATCAGCTTGATGTTGGCCGCCGGATCGCCGCGGTCATAGTCGCAGGACGGACTTCAGGGGACAAGAATGGCCGTAGCCAGACCAGTAAAAAAGATCGCCGCGCCCAAGGGACCTAAGGAATACAACTTCGTCTGGGAAGGCAAGGACCGTTCGGGCAAGATCGTGCGCGGCGAAATGCGTGCCGGCGGGCAGACTGTCGTTCAGGCCACCCTGCGCCGGCAGGGCGTTCTCGTCACCAAGGTCAAGCGCCAGAAAGCTACCGGCGGTGGCAAGATCACCGAACAGGACATCACCGTATTTACCCGGCAGCTGGCCACCATGATGAAGGCCGGCGTGCCCCTGTTGCAGGCCTTCGACATCGTCGGCAAGGGCGCCAGCAAACCCTCGGTCGGCAAACTTCTGCTCGACATCAAGACCGAGGTGGAAACCGGCAGCTCCATGAACGCGGCCTTCCGCAAACATCCGCTCTACTTCGACGCGCTCTACTGCAACCTCGTCGCTGCCGGTGAACAAGCCGGTATTCTCGAAGCCCTGCTCGACCGTCTGGCGACCTACAAGGAAAAAATCCTCTCGATCAAGAAAAAGATCAAGGGCGCGATGTTCTACCCCATCGCCGTGATCGCAGTGGCCTTTCTCGTCACCGCGGTCATCATGATCTTCGTGATCCCGCAGTTCAAGGAAGTGTTCAAGAGCTTCGGTGCCGACCTGCCGGCGCCGACATTGTTCTTCATCAGCATCTCCGATGCCTTTGTCGAGTGGTGGTATGTCATTTTTGCCGTCATCGGCGGCGCTATCTGGGCATTCTTCGCCGCCTGGAAACGCTCCAAGCCGATGCAGATCGCCATGGACCGGCTCTTTCTGCGTTTACCCGTGTTCGGCGACGTGATCCGCAAGGCCACTATCGCACGCTGGACTCGCACCCTGTCCACCATGTTCGCTGCTGGTGTCCCCCTGGTCGATGCGCTCGATTCGGTATCCGGTGCTGCCGGCAACTACGTGTACTACACAGCCACCCGCCAGATCCAGGCCGAGGTCAGCAGTGGTTCCAGCCTCACGGTGGCAATGCAGAACTCCCAGGTCTTTCCCAGCATGGTGCTGCAGATGGTCGCCATCGGCGAAGAGTCGGGCGCCCTCGACAGCATGCTCGGCAAGGTCGCCGACTTCTTCGAAGCCGAAGTCGACGATGCGGTCGATGCCTTGTCGAGCCTGATGGAGCCGATGATCATGGTCTTCCTCGGCACCCTGATCGGGGGCATGGTGATCGCCATGTACTTGCCGATCTTCAAGATGGGCGCAGCCGTCGGCGGCTAACGAGCTGCTGTACGGTCGCATGGCGGCCGGGGTTGCATAACTCCGGCGGCGCTCGGCATATTTATGTATGTAAAGCACATTCCCTTGTCTGTGCCCCGGGCGCCTTGCGCTGCGCCGCCTCGCTACGGCTCCATGGAATAAAAAATGCCAATCGAACTCTGGATTTTCGCGGCGGCCCTCCTCGGCCTGGTCGTCGGCAGCTTTCTCAACGTCGTCATCCATCGGCTGCCCAAAATGATGGAACGCGACTGGGCCGGTCAGTGTGCCGAGCTGCGCAACGAGGAGTTGCCGCAACAGCCGCGCTACAACCTTGCCGTGCCGCGTTCGGCCTGCCCGCATTGCGGCCACCAGATCACGGCGGCGGAAAACATGCCGGTACTGAGCTGGCTGGTTCTGCGCGGCAAATGCAGCGCCTGCCAGGCGCCGATCAGTGCGCGCTATCCAATTGTGGAGGCCGCCAATGCCGTGCTCTGGATCGGCTGTGTCTGGCATTTCGGCGCCAGCGCGCAAGCCGTCGGCGCCATGTTCTTCACCTCCTGCCTGCTGGTGCTGGCGCTGATCGACTTCGATACCACGCTGCTGCCCGATGACATCACGCTCCCGCTACTCTGGGGCGGGCTGCTGGCCAACCTGTTCGGGTTCTACACCGGCCTCGGTAGCGCTGTGGTCGGCGCCATGGCCGGGTATCTCTCGCTGTGGTCGGTTTATTGGGGCTTCAAGCTGCTGACCGGCAAGGAAGGCATGGGCTACGGCGACTTCAAACTGCTGGCGGCCATGGGCGCCTGGCTGGGCTGGACGATGCTGCCTGTGCTGATTCTGCTCTCGTCGCTGGTTGGCGCCATCATCGGCATCGCCCTGATCGTGCTGGCCAAGCGCGGCAAGGACATACCCATGCCCTTCGGCCCCTATCTGGCCGCCGCCGGCGTTATCGCCCTTTTCTGGGGCAACACCCTCAACCGGCTCTACCTGGCGCTTTAAGGGCGGCTAAGCAGCTGAATTCAGTGGCAAAAAAGGCGCTGCGCCGATATAATCGCGTGTAGAGCGCCGGGCTTATCCGGCGGGTACGTGTTGGAGAAAGTCATGCCGATTTATGCCTATCGCTGCAGTGCCTGCGGCCACGAAAAAGATGTCCTGCAAAAGCTCAGCGCCGAGCCACTGAGCACCTGCCCCGCCTGCCATACTGAGAATTTCAGCAAGCAGATCACCGCCGCGGGCTTCCAGCTCAAGGGTGGCGGCTGGTATGCGACCGACTTCAAGGGTGGCTCAAGCAGCGCCCCGAGTGCTTCCAGCAGCACCGAGAGCGCCGCGCCGGCCGCTTGCGGCGCTTCCTGCGCC
>DATMTO010000218.1:0-9195 GCA_035564055.1 Rhodocyclaceae bacterium
GCGAGTGCCGGCGGGGGCGGCGCTTCCTGAGTCTTGCCCGGCAGCAGGCCCGTCATGGAGGCGATGCCGACGGCGCTGAACAGGATCACCGCGATGGCGGCGATCCAGATCACCGGATGCAGGCCGGATTTAGAAGGGGTGGGCGTATCCATGGAGGGCTCCTGTGATTTTTGTACTGATTCTAACGCCGCCATCATAGGCCAGGCGGACAGGAATAATGAATTGTTACACCCGCTTTCCCGCTTTTACGGAGCTGCCGCGTCGTCTGCGTGCTGCGCTTCGGCATAGACGTAGCGATTCTTGCCGCCGCGCTTGGCTACATACATGGCGCGGTCGGCGACCCGCAATACCGTTTCCTGATCGGCGCCATCCTGTGGGAAGCCGGCAATGCCGATGCTGGCGCCGACGACGGTACTGCGCCCGTCGGACAGGCTGATCGGTACGGCCAGCGAGGCGATCAGGCGTTCGGCCAGTTCGCGCACCACGGCGGAATCCCTGTTGCAGTCGTAGGTGACGATAAGGAACTCGTCGCCGCCGATGCGTGCCAGCAGGTCCGAAGCGCGGCGCATACAACGTCCGAAGCGGAACGCTACCTCGATGAGCGCCTGATCACCTGCGTCGTGGCCGTAGGTGTCATTGGCGTTCTTGAAGCCATCGAGATCGATATAGAGAACGGTCAGATCGAGATCGGCGCGGCGCGCATCGCGGATGGCGCGGTCGAGATAGGCTTCGGCGCCGCGCCGGTTGATGAGATCGGTCAGTACGTCGCGTTCGGCTCGTCGGACAGCGGTTTCCTCCCGTTCCCGACGCGAGGTCACGTCGAAGAGCACGCATTCGATCAGCGGGGCACCGTTGCCTTCAAGTGCATGAACGGAAAACAGACAGTGGCCCCAGCGGCTGCGGCCGTTGCCGTAGCAAAGTTCAAGATCGGCCTCCTCAATGTGCCCGTTGGTGCGGGCGCGCTCAATGAGCGCCCATGCCCTTTCCGGCTGCCTGAAGGCGAGGGCCAGGAAGTCGCCCTGCACATCGGCGCTGCCCGAGTTGTCGAAAGCTGGCCGGAGCAATCCCTCGCGCAATACGGTATTGCAATTAACCAGGGCGCCGTTCGTATCGAGCACCATGATGCCGACGTTGGTCGACTCGAAAATGCGGCGATAGTGGCTTTCCATGCTTTCTACGCGCAGGCGCAGCTCGCGTTCGGCCCGAATCGCATCCTCGCTGGCGGCCAGGTAGTGATTGAGGCTGGCGGCGAGCAGGCCGATCTCGGTGCCTTTCTGGGAGGGATCGGTATCGATGCGTTGCGAACTACCCGGCGTCACGGTACGCAGCTGGCGCGTCAGCTGCGACAGCGGATAGCCGATCAGGCGACGGAAGGCGAGCAGCATGATCAAGGCGATCACCAACGTCTGGGCCACCAGCATACCGAGCTGACCGAGCGCTGCATTGCGCGCGCGCAGCGAGATCAGGGGCGCATTGGTCAGCAGGCTGAGGGTGCCGATCTGTTCGTGTGCTCCGCTGGGCGACATAAGCTGGTAGCCGACGAGGTCTTCGGAGATCCAGTTCGCCGCAGATGGATGCTTCCAGCGCAGCATCTGGTATCCAGTGTCGGACTCGATATTGACGGCGAGAATGTCGGCGTTGCGCAGCAGGCCCTCGATGACATCATTGGCGATGGCGTCATTACCGACGAATGCGGCGATGGCCGCGGATGAGTGTACGGTTGCGGCCAGATTGTCGAGCGCACTGCGGCTGCGCTCCAGCTCATGCTGGTAGCTGTAGGCGAATTGCACGGCGCCGGCAACGACGCTGAACAGCAAAGCGGCGACGCATAGCGCGACGATCAGCTTGCGCTCAAGCGAGTCGCGCAATGGCGGTAGTGGATCGGTGCGCAGCTTATTCATGCAGATGCAGTACCACACGCACCTGACTGCCCGGTTGCGTGCCGACGTAGCCGATCGCCAGCGGATCCCGGCTGACCGCTTCGATGACCTTGGCGTCATTGGCTTTCGGCTCGGGCGGATGCTGCCGGCCGGTAAAGCGTAGGCGTGCCCAATAGGCATTAACTTGCGACAGCGACATATTCGTGAGCAGCCGGAAGAAGCGTTCGCGCACCGGCTGATCGTTGCCCTGGTCGAGCAGGATCACGTAGTCGCCGGGTTGCAGCATGCGCGTACGGCCGAGGTAAAGGTCGGCCACCTGCTGTTGAGTGAGCTGCTCGGTGCTGGCATTGACATGGGCGATCACGTAGATGTCGGCACGGGCTGAACCGACCATAAAACATAGGCCCATGGTACAGGCGATGCGCAGCAGGAGCGAGGCGGGCGTGCGCATGGTCAGAAGACGAAGTCGACCGTGATCGACAGCAGATCGACGTTCTTTGAATTGCTGCCGTCGATCAGGTTGTTGACCTGCCACAGGCCGTAGCCGCGTGCGCCGATATGGCTGCGATCCCATTGCACCTTGAGTGCGGCGCGACTGTCAAAGTCCCAACGCAGGCCGACGGTGGCGGTGCGCTGGTCAATGCGGAAGTTGTTGTAGGCGGCGACGGCGGTGTTTTGCAGTCCGGCGGCGGTGGCACCGAGTGGGCTCCAGCTGTTGACCGGTACGACGGCGTTTTCATCGGGCTGGAAGCGGGCCAGGCTGAGGTACGGCGTCAGGCTGCCGAAGCGACGGCCGACGGTGGCATAGCCGCTCGTACCGGTCGGCAGCATGCGGCTATCGCTGCTGATCTTGGCCAGTTCGGCCTGCATCAGCCAGGTGCCGTCGTCGTAGGCGGTGCCGACGCTGGCGTAGCGGACACTGGCGCCGCGTAACCAGAAGCCGCTGTTGAGGCTGGCGGCTTCGGCACGGATGGCGGCCGGGGCGAAGGCATTTGCGGCAACGTTGGCGAGCCCGTTATTGACCGGCGCAAAATTGTGGGGCTGGCTGCCGGCGGTGAAGATCGAGTAGCCGGCCTTGAACTGCCACGGTCCGCGCTCGGCCTGCACGGTCAGATCGCGGACATTGTCGGCGGTGAAGCGGAAGGCATTGCTGGCATCGAGGGGAATGTCCGACGCGCTGGTGCCGAGCTGGCCCTTGATGCGCCAGCGGGTATCGCCGTACTGAAAGTTGTAGGCGGCATCAATGCCATTGACCGAGAAGAAGGGAATCCAGCCATAAAACTCGGTGGGTGGGCGCACCCAGGGTTGCGAGAAGCCGAGGTTGCGATATTCCGAGATCAGGAAGATATCGAGACCCATGCGACCGGCGCGCAGGTCGATGGCCTCGTTAGGGTGCCAGGCCAGGAATGCCCACTCCACCGAGTTGCCCAGCGAGGTGCTTTGCTTGTCGCGGGCGACTACCTGCACGGCGGCCTCAAACTGCGGGTTGGGTACGTAGTTCAGCTGCAGGCCGAGCGAGCTGTCGCTGAGAAAGGAGGCGTTGCTGTTTTCCGAAACTGGCTGCGTAGTGTTGCGTAGGAAGCCGATGCGCTCCTGCCGCTCGTGGCTGTAGCCGAGCGTGCCGAAGCCGCTGAGCGTCAGATCATCGGCTCTGGCGGTCTGGATACAACTGATAAATGATAAAAGCAGTATTGATGCTATTCGCATAATACGTTGCAGCGCAATGATTGGAATTTTGTCCTGCCTTAAAACCCGAAGCTAATTTGATATTTATAAAAATCGATTCGGATTATAGGGTGTATCAAAAAACTTATCAGTTCGCGGGGCCGGTTTCGCCTGCGGCGGGGCTGGGAGTGTTGCGTCTAAGCCAACGCAGGTGATGGCGAGCCGGGTCCAGGGCCCGCAGTAATGCTTGCTCGGCCGGAATGGCTTCGGCGCAGAGTTGAGCGGCCAGCAGCTCGGCCGCGAACGGTGCCCAGCTCAGGCCGCGGGCGCCGAAGCCGAGCAGGGCATGCAAACCGGTCTGGCGCGGTAGCTTGGCCAGCGAATACTGAACCTTGAAAGCGGCTTGCGGCAGGGTGCCGACCAACGGCAGACGGTCGTGGCTGGCGGCCCGGAAACTGACGCGTCCGGGCAGGGTGGCGGCATCCTCGGGCATCGGCCGCCCGGGCAGCAGCGCGGACAATTTACGCAAGTTGTCCTCATGTTCGCTTGCGCGCAGCGTCGCGTCAGTATCACCTTCGATGAAGCTGGCGCCGACGAGACTCATTTCATCAGTGCGGATCGCGTAGCCGACGCCGCACAGCGCGGTCTCCAGACCCGCCAGTGTGGATGTCGGCAGGTAGCTGAGCTGGCCACGGATGGCGCGCAGTGTGAGGGCAATGTCGGGGACGAGGGCGGTGGCGGCCTGCGCGTTGGCAAGGATGACGTGTGGAGCGGCGGCGATGGTGTGGCCCGCGGCGTCTAGCGCCTGCCACTGGCCCGCTGCATGACGCAGCGTCGCGACACTGCTGCCGTAGCGAACTTCCACTTGATCTCCGGCGGTCCGCAGCAAAGCCTGGCAGAGGGCCGGCGGGTTGACCCAGGCACCGTGCGGGAACCACCAGCCGCCGGCGGCGACTGGCAGTCCGGCCCGCGCGCTGGCCTCAGCCTGATCGAGCCAGCTCACGTAGTCGGCAGGTAGCTCGCGACAGCAAGCGCGCTGCAGTTCAGCGTCACGCTCGTCCGCGGCGATTTGCAGGATGCCGCAGGCTTGCCAGGGCAGACCGCCCGAGTCAAGGCGCTGCAGCAGGCGCAGGCTGTAAAGATAGGCCGCACGCGAAAAACGCGCGGCCAGATTGTCGTCGCGCGCCAGCATCGGATGCAGCAGGCCGGCCGGATTGCCGGAGGCTTCCTGTGCCGGCGCCGCATGGCGTTCCAGCAGCGTAATGCGCCAGCCGCGACGCGTCAGTGCTTCGGCCATGCTGCAGCCGGCAATGCCGGCGCCGATGACGATGGCATGGCGTGGCGCAGTGCTTATTGCTGCGGCCGTTGCCGAGCTGTCTTCGGCTCGGTGGCCGGTGAGCATCTGCCATTTGTGGGCATAGCCGGGGCGCTTGCGCAAGGTCCAACCGGCAGCACGCAGCGCTGCGCGCACCTCGCCGGCGACGCACCAGCTCGCCAGGGTGGCGCCGGGTGCTGCATGGTGCGTCAGCAGTTGCAGGACCTCCGGCGACCAGAGTTGCGGATTTTTCCGGGGGGCAAAGCCGTCGAGATACACGGCGTCGGCGCGGCCGTTGAGTTGCTCAAGCGTGTCTCGGGCGTCACCGAAGAGCAGGGTCAGCGCGACGCGCCCGCCTTCAAGCAACAGATGATGAAAGCCTGCGGTCAGTGGCGGCCAGGCCGCCTGTAGCTGTTCCGCGAGCGGCGCCAGTTCGGGCCAGCGTGTATGCAGGGTGGCAAGATCGTCACGGGTAAAGGGGTGCAGCTCGGTACTGATGAAGTGCAGCCGCTCGCAGCGTTGCGGATCATTCCGCCAAGCTTGCCAGGTGGCGAGAAAATTCAGTCCGAGGCCGAAGCCGGTTTCGAGGATGGTGAACTGGCGTCGCCCCTGCCAGCGCTGCGGCAGCGCATTGCCGGCGAGAAAAACGTGCCGCGTCTGTGCCAGACCGCCCTCGGTGGAGTGATAGACGTCGTCGTAGTCGTGGGAGCGGGGCGTGCCGTCAGCGGCCCATTCCAGTCGGGCCGGGCTGATCATGGCGCCGTGAGGAAGTCGCCCAGGGTATCGACAAGAATGACCATGCGCAGGTGACTCTTGCGCGTGAAGCGGCGGAACGGATGCTCCAGCCAGACGATGCGCCGGAACCATGGCATGGCGCGCCGCAGTGTGTCGCGGATGCCGCCATGGTCGGCATGGACGCGCACATATTCGGCCAGCAGAGTCGGCAGCAGGCGCCGCGACTCGGCTTCATCGATGGGGCCTGCAAGCGAAATCGAATTGAGGAAGAGCAACAGATCGGTGGCCTGCGTGACCGGTAGTGGCAGGAACTCGCCGAAGTTTTCCTCGAAGTCGATGCGCGTGAAGCTGCCGTCCTGCAGCGTCACGTTCTTGATCTGTGCGCCGCCGTGCCAGAGTCCGGCCGCATGAAACTCACCGAGCTCGCGCGCCATGCGTGGCAGCTCGGTGCGCCAGACGTCGGGCGACCATTTTTCCAGCAGGCTGGCGACCACGGTGCCGCGATGTTCGAGCAGCAGATAGTCCGATGTCTTGTAGGCAATACGCGGCACGCGGGCGCCTGCCGCTGCCAGTGCTTCCAGACGCTGCGCCTCGTAGTCCATGCTGCCGGCGGATTCTGATAGCGCCAGGGTGCGCAGGGGCAAGGGCTGGCCGGTGATCTGCTTGACCAGCCAGCGCATGAACAGCGTCTGCATCAGGCGCCGCGGCCGTTCGGCCAGCCGCTTGGCGACATAGCGCACGCCCGCGTGGTCGATGACCAGCGTGCGACTGTTCGGCTTGGCTGCGAGCGCAGCGGCCGCAGCGGCGGCCAAGGACTCGACTTCCGCAGCCGCGGTGAGACTGCTTTCGGTCACGCCGGGTCTTACTCGGCGCGCATCTGCGGGAACAGAATCACGTCGCGGATCGCCGGCGAGTCGGTCAACAGCATGATCAGGCGGTCGATGCCGATGCCGCAGCCGCCGGTCGGCGGAAGGCCGTATTCGAGCGCACGGATATAGTCGGCGTCGAAGTACATGGCTTCCTCGTCACCGGCTTCCTTGGCCTTGGCCTGCTGCAGGAAGCGGTCGGCCTGGTCTTCCGGATCGTTGAGTTCGGAGAAACCGTTGGCGATTTCGCGACCGACCATGAACAGCTCGAAGCGCTCGGTGATCTCCGGCGTGGTGTCGCTGCGCCGCGCCAGTGGGGAAACTTCGGCAGGGTAGTCGATGATGAAGGTCGGGGTCCATAGCTGGGCTTCGGCGATTTCCTCGAACAGCTTCAACTGCAGGCTGCCCATGCCCTCATGCGCGAGGATCTTGACCTTGTGCTGCTTGAGCTGTTCGCGCAGCCAGGTTTCGTCGTTGAGCTGCTCGAACGTAAGCTCGGGGTTGTACTTCTTGATCGCCTCGACGATGGTCAGGCGGTCGAAGGGCTTGCTCATATCGATCAGTTTGCCCTGATATTCGAACACCTCGGTACCGAGCGCCTGGCTGGCAGCGTGGCGCAGCAGGCCTTCGGTGAAGTCCATCAGCATGGTGTAGTCGGCGTAGGCCTCGTAGAACTCCATCATGGTGAACTCGGGATTGTGGCGCGGGCTCAAGCCTTCGTTACGGAAGTTGCGATTGACCTCGAACACCTTCTCGAAACCGCCGACCACCAGACGCTTCAGATACAGCTCAGGCGCGATGCGCAGGAACATCTGCTGATCGAGCGCGTTGTGGTGGGTGATGAAGGGCTTGGCCGCGGCGCCGCCGGGGATGGGATGCATCATCGGCGTTTCGACTTCGAGGAAGTCGTGCTTGACCATGTAGCTGCGGATGGCCTGGATCAGGCGGCTGCGTGCGATGAAGGTGGTGCGCGACTGATCGTTGGTGATCAGGTCGAGATAGCGCTGGCGATATTTCTGCTCGACGTCGGTGAGACCGTGGAATTTTTCCGGCAGCGGACGGATGGCCTTGGTCAGCAGGTGCAGTTCGGTGACCTGGACCGACAGCTCGCCAGTCTTGGTCTTGATCACGGTACCGGCGGCACCGACGATGTCGCCCATGTCCCACTTCTTGAATTCGGTGTAGATTTCCTCGCCGACATTGTCGCGGCTGATGAAGAGCTGAATGCGCCCCGACATGTCCTGGATGGTGGCAAAGCTGGCCTTGCCCATCACGCGCTTCAACATGATGCGACCGGCAACGCGCACGCTCACCGGTGCGGCCTCCAGTTCTTCGCGGGTCTTGGCGCCGTAGAGCTCGGCCAGACGACCGGCCAAATTCTCGCGGCGATAATTGTTCGGGAAGGCGCGGCCGGTCTGGCGCCACTCGGCCAGCTTGGCGCGACGCTCGGCGATGATGTGGTTTTCGTCCTGCTGGACCGGGGTGTTGCTGGCGTTCTCGTGGATGTTTTCGGCTTCGCTCATGGCGGGAAGTGTAAAAGCGGTGCAATAAACGTGTAATTGTCGCTTATCGCACCGCTTTTTTCCAGCGCCGGGGCGGTTTTTCCCCGGATTACAGACCCAGTTCGCTGAGGCCGGGGTGATCGTCGGGGCGGCGGCCCATCGGCCAGTGGAACTTGCGCTCGGCTTCCTTGATCGGTAGGTCGTTGATGCTGGCGTGGCGTGCCTGCATCAGGCCGTTGGCGTCGAACTCCCAGTTCTCGTTGCCGTAGGAGCGATACCACTGCCCGGAGTCGTCCTTCCATTCATAGGCAAAGCGCACGGCGATGCGGTTGTCGGTATAGGCCCAGACCTCCTTGATCAGGCGGTATTCGATTTCCCTTGCCCACTTGCGGGTGAGGAACTCGACGATCTTGTCGCGCCCCTCGAAAATCTCGGCGCGATTGCGCCACTTGCTGTTCTCGGTATACGCCATCGACACCTTCACGGCATCGCGCGAATTCCAGCCGTCTTCGGCAGCGCGTGCCTTCTGTGCTGCGGTTTCTGCAGTGAAGGGTGGCAACGGGGGACGAACATTCGGTGTAGTGCTCATTTTTTACTCCTGGTGGTTTTGCGTACGGGGATGGTGGTGGTGCGGGCTTGGGTGCTACGGGAATGAATCAGTGTGCGGGCGATGTTTCTGGCCTCGGCAGCGGCATTGCTGCCGGGCGTAACCTGCTCGGTGACGATGGCGCCCTCCATCAGTAGCGCCAGCTGTCTTGCCAGGGGCTTGGGGTTGGGCAGGTCGGCGTCCTCACATAGGCGCTCGATGTCGCCAAGCACGCGCGCCTTGTGGCGGGATGCGAGGATGTGGAAGGGGTGCTCCGGATTGCTGTACTCGGCGGCGGTATTGATGAAGGCGCAGCCGCTGAAGTCGGACTGGGAGAACCAGTCATCGAGAAAATCGTAGATGGCATACAGCCGTTCCAGCGGATCGTCGCTGGCCGCAGCAACGAAGTCGTTCATCCAGCCGCACCAGCGTTCGTCGCGCACATTCAGGAAGGCGGCGACCAGTCCGTCCTTGGACTCGAAGTGCTGGTAGAGGCTCTGGCGCGCAACGCCGGCGCGTTCAAGGATGGCTTCGACGCTGGTGCCGCGTATGCCTTGCGTGTAAAAAAGCTGGCAGGCGGCTTCGAGCAGGGCATCCCTGGCGGGGGTGGGACGGGAAGAGGCGGGCATGACCAATCATCCAAGGT